>CALEKX010000021.1 GCA_937904525.1 uncultured Phycisphaerales bacterium | reverse complement strand
CTTCGTCGCTTCGTCGCTTCGTCGCTTCGTCTCCCTCAACCTCACCACTGCTCCTCTTCCACGCCTGCGGGCATGAGCAGGGCGATGGGGCGGGGGATGTGGCCTTCGGGGAAGAGGATGGCCATTTCCTGATCGTCTGCCATCAGGATGATCCTGCCGGCGGGGTCGAGCCACAGGCGGCGGATCTCGCGGACGTTGGGGATGTGCCTGGTAAAGACGGCTTCAACGGTGAACGGCTCATCTTCGCCGGGCGTGGGGGCGATGCGCACGATGCGGCCGGCCTGGTTGTAGAGGTAGAGCCGGCCGTCGGCGGTCTGGACAAGATGCGGCGTGGCCTCGCCGGCGGCTGAGGGAGGCAGGATCCACTCGATGCGGCTGGCGTCGGCATTGACGACAATCAGGCGGTCGTTGCCGCCGTACCAGGCCTGTCCTTCAGGCGTCACCAGCAGCGGCCGGCCGAGGGCTGGGTCGCCGGCTGGCGATGTTGCGGGCAATGTCATCGACGGCGCCCCCGAAGGGTCATTGAAGAAGCCGTCTTTCTCGACATCAAGACTTCGCCAGGCGGATTCCTCCAGTGCATAGGCGCCGCCCGATCGCATCGCCGGCCAGCCGTTGCGGTCCCAACCGACCTGGCCTTCGGGGATCGACCAGACCCAAACCGGCAGGCGCGGCGTCGGATCGGGCAGGTGCCGATCGACGAGCAGCACATCCCGCGGCGGCAGCGATCGTGGCCCGGGGGCTTCCCGTACGAAAAGCCAACGGCCGGCACGATCCACCCCCTGTACGAAGCGATAGGCTGCATGCTGCTCATCCAGCAGCGGCAGGTACTCATTGCCCACCCAGATGCGCGGTCCGCGCGCCCGATCGCAGGAGATCCAGTCTCCGCGGACCCACTGCAATGCGGCTTGCGGCGGATTCATCTCGTAGGTCATGCGCGGATCGAGCAGACGGATGCCGGTTGTCGGCCCCGTCGTGATCCATGCTGGCGAGACGATGCTCAGCTCATCCCGCTCCGAGCGGCGGGAGATGCCCTGCGGCGCGTACAGCAACACGGTCCGATCCGGCTGGCGCGAGACGACCTCCAGCCGGTCTTCAATGATGCTCATCCCCGCCAGCGTGGGGATGATGCGATCCTTGAGCAACTGGCGGATGCGGATGCGCGCCTCCGGCGGTTGATCGTCGACGATCTCCTCGAGGATCGGCCAGATCCCCTGGCCGTACTGACGCAACGCATCCATGGCTGCATCCCGTTTCTGCTGGTCGAAATCGGAGAGCTGATCGACCAGCGCAAGGATGCGGTCACGCGGGACGTCGATCGTCGCATCCAGCGAGCCGAGTTGAAGGCGGATGCGGCCGTCACCGGCGCGCACCAGTCGTATCAGGCTGCCGTCAAGCAGGGGGATCAGATGGACGACCTGCTCGCCTTCGCTCTCCGCCGGGATGAGTTGCCACTCGCCGTCGATGTAGCGCGCGATGCGCGTGCTGCCGGGATGGTGACCATCCCAGGGGATGAATGCGAGGATGCCGCGCGTGTCTTCGACGAGCTGGGGGATCGGATGATCGATCGCGTCGGCTGTCGGTTGGGTTGCCGGCGATGGGAGTGGAGTGCGATCGAGGTAGCCTCCGGCGAGAAAGTCGAAGTGCTGCTCGCGCAGCTCACCCTGGAAGCGCAGGACGCTGACGCCGGTCGGCGTCGGCACGAGGGTCGCATCCTGCCAGTCCATGGCATGCAACCAGAGGTAGTCTGCTCGCGGCAGGGGCCGGCGCGCGCCGCCGGGTCCGATGACCTCGAATCCGCCGGTTGTGCCGTCGGTTCGTGTCACCACCCATGGCCGGACCGTACCGACGCTGTCGGCCAGCCATCGCACATAGGCGACAGGGACGGGCACGATGTGCGTCTGCTGCGTGGCAGCCGAGGTCATGGCTTTGGAAATGGGATCCGCGTTGGGATGCGTGATCCACAAGTCACCGCGCGGATCGATATACAGCGGCAGATCGAGCTTGAGGCGGGCGGATTCGGCGAACTTGACGGGGAAATCCAGCGGCTGGGTTGTCGGGAAGCGTGGGTGCTTTTCCCGCACGATGTCCAGGAGCGTCTGCGGCGCTGGCGGCGGAGGAGGCGTGTCGATCGCCTGGATGGAGGTGGCGGACGGAGGTGTCGGTTCGCGCGGATCAGCCGATTCGGTCGCGGGCCCGGGCCGTGTGGCCAGCCAGACGCCGACCGCTGCTGCGATCAACAGCAGGGCGAAGATGGTGGCGTACCGCTTCATCGCGATGCGACCGGTAGCGGCGGATGCCGGTTTCCCCATCGGCTACGCCAGCGTCCGCTCGAAGACGACCAGCGTGTCGGCGTGGGTGGAATCCCAGCGCGTGCCAGCGATGTCATATCCCATCGAGATGGCGAAGTGCAGGAACTCCCGCTGATGGTTCATGCACTCGCAGCGGACGTATTCGTAGCCGTGATCCTTGGCCCAGTCGAGTTGGGCCTCGTGCAACTGCCGGCCGATCCCCTGGCGGCGATGATCGGGCGAAACCGCCCCCAGCCAGTGGTAAAACATCCCCGGCTTGAGCTCAAAGCCGATCCAGAACCCCACCGGGCGGTCATCCAGACGCGCCAGCAGCGTCAGGATGTTGTACCGGCCCGTGAAACGCCGTTTGAAGAAGTCGACGTCCCGTCGCGGCCGGAAGATCTTGTTGTACAGCTCCACCGCTTGAGGCAGGAGCTTGTCGTCGGCGATGATGATTTCCGCTTGTGCCACGGGCCCTTTACCTCCACAAATCCGCGCAATCCGATCGTGTGGCGGCATCTTACTTGCAGCCCTGAAAACACGCCATGGCGGCACGACGATTCAGCATACTTTGCAGTCGGGGGACCGGTGAATGGCCGTCTATGGGGGTTCCATGGCCTCCCAAACCAGCCCCAAGGCTATATGGGGCGGGCGGTTGTGAATGCTTGAAGCCGTTAAGGTTGTGTGTTAGACTGGCACCTTCGGTCAGCCAAGTGACCCTGCCCCGCGGCGATCGGTTGTGATCGCTGACGGGTTTTTGTCGTCTTTTACAGTCAAGACTCAAAAGCCTCATTGTGGCGTCGCGCGACGACTTGGCGCGGGCGTCGCCGCACCGGCTGCCGGCCCCGCAGCAGCAGCAATCGCGGAAGGCCGCGTTTTTTGGAGTGAATCTGATGGCACAGTCGCACGCAGAACTGGTTAAAGCGCTGGTGGATGCCGGCATCCACTTCGGCCACCGCGTTTCCCGCTGGAACCCGAAGATGGCGCCGTACATCCACGGCAAGCGGAACATGATCCATGTGATCGATGTTCGCGAGACGCTCAAGGGTCTGCTCCGCGCCAAGAAGCTCATCCAGAACACCGTCGCGCAGGGGCGCGACGTTCTGTTTGTCGGCACCAAGCGACAGGCGAAGTTCGCGATCCAGGAAGAGGCGACCCGCTGCGGCATGCACTACGTGTCGGAGCGCTGGCTGGGCGGCACGCTCACCAACTTCCGCACGATTCGCGCCCGCCTCAACCGCCTGGAAGAGCTCGAGAAGCTCTGGGAGACCGGGCAGATCGAGACCTATTCCAAGAAGATGAAGGCGACGCTGCAGCGCGAGATGAGCAAGATCAAGCTCAATCTCGAAGGCATCCGTCGCATGGACAAGATGCCCGGCGTGATGTTCATCGTTGACACCCGCCGCGAGCACATCGCCGTCAAGGAAGCCCGCAAGCTCGGTGTCACCACCGTCGCCCTGATCGACACCGACAGCGACCCGTCGCTGATCGACCTGCCGATCCCCGGCAACGATGACGCGATGCGGGCGATTGAGATCATCCTGCACGAGCTGGCCGATGCCGTGATCGAAGGCAAGAAGGGCCGCCAGGCTGACGCTGAAGGCGCCACGCCCGCCGGCGCTCCCCAGCCGCGTCGTCGCAGCAGCCGCTCGCAGTTCCGCGCGGACAGCGGACGCGAGGGCGATCAACCCGCGGCTCAGGGCGAAGCCCAGCCGGGCGAGGCACCTGCGGCGCCCGAGGGCGAGACCGTCGCTGCTGGGCATACGGCGTAATCTGACAGAACGTAATCGAGTCCGTGGTCAATTGTCCGTTGTCAATTGCCCGCAGTCGTCCAGACTACGGACAAATGGCAACGGACGCTTTACTTTCAAACCTTATCGATCTGGAGATATCACATGGCAGCCATTACCGCCTCCGCCGTCAACGAACTTCGCCAGCGTACTGGCATGGGCATGATGGAGTGCAAGAAGGCCCTCACCGAGGCCGGCGGCGACATTGAGAAGGCCATCGACGCGCTTCGCAAGGCTGGCCTGATCAAGCAGGCCAAGCTCGGCGAGCGCCAGGCCTCCGAAGGCCGCGTTGCCGTCGCCTTCTCGTCGGACAACCGCGCTGGCGCGGTCGTCGAGGTGCTGTGCAATACCGACTTCACTGCCAAGAGCGATGTCGTGCAGAAGCTCCTGGACCTGGCTGCCGGCAAGGCCGCCTCCGCTGGCGATGCAATCCGCAATGACGCGGACATTCAGGCTGCCGTCACGAATGCTTCTCAGCAGACCGGCGAGAACGTCCAGCTCGGTCGCGTTGTCCGTCTGGAAGCCGGCGCCGGCAGCAAGATCGGCGGGTTCCTGTACACCGTGACGGGCAAGATCGGCGTGCTGGTCAATGTCTCGGACAACGCCAGCGACGAGGTCATCCGCAATCTCTGCCTGCACATCGTCGCCACCCGTCCGATGGGCCTGACGCGCGATGCCATCCCGGCCGATCTGGTCGCCAAGGAGCGCGAAATCGCCATCGAGCAGGCCAAGGCCACCGGCAAGCCTCAGCAGATCGCCGAGAAGATCGCCGAAGGCAAGATGAACAGCTTCTATGCCGAGCGCGTCCTGCTGGATCAGGAGTTCGTCCGTCCGGATGTCTTCAAGGGCACTGTGTCGGCGTACCTCAAGCAGAACAACGTCACCCTCCACGGCTACGAGCGCGTGGAAATCGGGGCGTAAGCCAAGAGGCGCGGGCAAAAGGCAGCGAGCCAGGCGTAATTGGTGCGTAACGACGTTCGCAAGGGCGTTGTTACGCACCAATCGCTAAACACGCTTGCTCGTTGGGCATCCTGTTTCAGTCAACTGTAGCGAAAACCATGAACCGCTTGCTCTCCATCATTGCGACGATCGCTGTGGCGCTGTGGCTGGGTGGTCTGGCGACGCTGATGCTGCTGGTCAGCGGGCTGTTTGCGCGCTCGCACGAGCTGGGCGCGAATGTAGCGCCGGTGCTGTTCGAGCGGTTTGCGTACTATCACCTGATCGTGGGCGGCGTGGCCATCGTCGCGGCCATTTTCTGGCGGCTGCGCGATGCGCGGCGCGTGCTGACGGTGCTGGCGATCTGCACCGGGATCGGGCTGGCGTCAGCGATGATCTCCGAGATGCTGATCACGCCGAAGATGCAGCAACTGCGGCGCGATGACCTCAGCGGCGGCTCGACGTTCCAGCAGCTTCATCGCGCGTCGGAGATGGTTTACGGGATCGAGACACTGGCGATCCTGGCGGCGGCGGGATTGCTGCCGGCGTGCAGCGGCGGCGCGGCTGGCCGGGCATCCTCAGCGCGCAGCAGGAGTGAGGAAGCGTGGCGCGATCCCGAACCGACGGCGGCTGGTTGAGTCAGGCGCTGGCGGAGGGCGCGTCGTCGCTGATCCACCACTGGGTGGGGGTGTTGATCGTGGCCCGGTTGGAATAGCCCAGCCAGGTGGAGCAGACGGCCGCTGCGTGGCGGGCCTGTTCGGGTGTGTCAAAAATCTGCTCCATGCTTCGCTGGTTCCGCGGGCTGCGCCAGGCGCGCACGAACTGCCCGACCGTGTAAATCTGCATGATGTGCTGCAAGGGCAGCGCGATCTCCGATCGCATCACCTGCGAGAGGGGCACGTTGACAATCGGGTTAGACATCACTGAACCTCTGGCGATCACTCCATCGCCTGAACGACCAGCGGCCTCGCGGGCCGCTCGATACGGTTCAGACAGTCCATCGGAGTGAAAGGTTTGTACAAGGCAGGGGGCAGCTGTTAACAGCATCCCTGCCCTGGAATAGCCCATTCGGTCGACATCCGGCGGTCGGCCATCCATGACCGTCCGCTTCGTTGCCCGTAGCCGCGAACGCATTGCACGCCGCGACAGTTGGGTAGCACAGTAATCGCTAGATCGGCTAAGTCAATTCTGTGATCCACAATCCACACAGAACGTCGGGGCCCAGCATCGCGCCGGAAGGCCGCCGAGGCTGTATGATCCGCCCGATCTGCCGAATCGATACAGTTGCTTGAAATTACCCAGTGTGATGTCCCAGATTCCCGACAATCTCCCCCCTGCCGACGAGGAACAGATCCAGACCGACGAGGATCAGAGCGATGTCGTCCATTTCCGGTGGCGGGTTGGCAAAAACCTGACGCGCCGAATCGACCAGTACCTGGTCGATCGTGTCGGATATTTGTCGCGGGCCAGCGTTCAGCGGGTGATTGAGAACGGGCTGGTGACGGTTAATGGGCGGGTCGTGAAGGCGTCCTACCGGCCGCGGCTGGGCGACCAGATCGAGATGGTCGCGCCGCCCGAGCCGGTCAACGAGATCGCCCCCGAGCCGATCCCGCTGGACATCGTCTACGAGGATGATCATATCCTCGCGCTCAACAAGCAGGCCGATCTGATCATCCATCCAGCCCGCGGCCGCTGGCATGGCACGCTGGTCAACGGCTTGGTGCATTACGGAAGCAAGTGGAGCACGGTCAACGGAAGCTGGCGGCCGGGCATCCTGCATCGCCTGGATCGCAACACGACGGGCATCATGCTGGTCGCCAAGACTGACGAAGCCCACTGGCGAATCGCCCGCCAGTTCGAAAACCGAACGATCCAGAAGACCTACATGGCCGTCTGCCACGGCGTGCCGCCGCTGAAGGGGGATGTCATCGACATGCCCATCGGCCAGGACCGGTACATCCGCGAGAAGCAGGCGGTGCGGAAGGAATCGGCCGGCGGCAAGCCAGCCGTCACGCTGTACGAAGTGCAGAAGGTCTTCGACGCGCCGCCGGAGGTGAATCTGGCGCTCAGCCCGCACGTTCACGATCACAAGAACCCGCCGCCTCCGCAACGGTTCTCACTGATCAAGCTGACGCCCAAGACCGGGCGGACGCACCAACTGCGCGTACACATGTCGCACATCGGCTTCCCGATGGTGGGCGACACGATGTATGGCGGGCGGATCTTTGAGCTGGGGGATTTTCGGTTCGAGCGACAGGCGCTGCACGCCTACGAGATCACGTTCGTGCATCCGATCACGCTCAAGACGATGACGCTGGCAGCTCCGATCCCGCCGGACATGGCGCGGCTGATGGAACTGCTGATTCCGGCTGAGGGGTGATCAGCCGGGGGATCAGTCCTGCGATTCCTTGAGCTTGGAAATCGGCTGGCGGCCGGCGAAACCGGCGTTCAGTTCATGCCAGAAGCCGATCTTCTGCTCGCCGAGCTTCCAGCAGAGGCAGACGTCGCGGCCTTCGTGGCTGCCGATGAAATCGACCAGGCCGATCGAGAAGTCCTTCAGCTCGCAGCCGATCTCGTGCAGCTCATCGACGTAGCCCTGCAGGCGCGTCGCTTCACGCTCGAGTTCCTCCTGAACGAGCTGCTGCTGGCGCGCCGACAGCCCTTCCATCAGCTGCTCCTGCAACTCGGTGGCTCGCCGATGTGTGTGCACAATGTCACTCACAATTCGGCTGACCAAGGGCAGGGTCCTGTTGGCTTGTTCAACTGAAAACCGGCGTCGTGGACGGGAGGGGACGACGGGCTTCGGCGCTGCGGATTGCGGACCAGGCATAACTGCCGCCTTTCTACGGGAGCACGGATGGGTCTCCCGCTACTGCGATGCCGCGCTTGACGCGCCGCGACATGCTCCGGATCGCGGGTTGGTCAATGAATGGATTATGCCACCACCCATCGACCTGTCAAATCACACTGCACGATGGCCTATCGGCAAAGGTTGTGCCGAATCATGAGCTTGCGAAGCTGGCGGGACCGTATCGTCTGCGCCGACGGATTTGCGCGCGGTCTTGCGCAAGGAAAGAAGGCATTTCGTCATACCGTCGCGGACGCGGGTACGACAATCGTGCTTTTCGGGGCGGATCAATATTCGCCGCCGGATTCGCTGACCGTGTCCAGCAACTTCTCGATGACTTGGTCGGGGCCGATGCCTTCGGCGTCGGCGTTGAAGTTGGTGAACAGGCGATGCCGCAGCACCGGCTTGGCGACGGCGCGGACGTCCTCGCAGCTCACGTTCAGCCGACCGTCGAGGATGGCCCGGGCCTTGGCGCCCAAGACCAGATACTGCGCTGCGCGCGGGCCGGCGCCCCAGGTCAGCCAGTCGTTGATGAACGACGGCGCGCCTGGTTCCTTCGGGCGTGTCGCGCGCGCGAGGCTCACGGCGTAGTCGACGACGTGATCGCTGACCGGCAGGCGGCGAAGTACCTTCTGGATGTGGAGGATGTCGGTGGCGCTGAGAACGGGTTCGGGCTCTGCTTCGAGGTCCATCGTCGTGCTGCGGACGATGGCGCGCTCTTCCTTCTTCGAGGGATAGCCGATGTTGACCATGAACATGAAGCGGTCGAGCTGGGCTTCGGGCAGGGGATAGGTGCCTTCCTGCTCGACGGGGTTCTGCGTCGCCAGTACGAAGAACGGCTGATCGAGCGCGAAGGTTTGCCCGCCGGCGGTGACCTGGTGTTCCTGCATCGCCTGCAGCAGTGCAGCCTGCGTCTTGGGAGGGGTGCGGTTGATCTCGTCTGCCAGCACGATGTTGGCGAAGACGGGGCCCTTCACAAAGCGAAACGAACGTTTGCCGGTGGCTTGGTCCTCTTCGAGGATGTCCGTGCCGGTGATGTCGGCCGGCATGAGGTCGGGCGTGAACTGGATGCGGCTGAACTTCAGCTTCAGCACGCGGGCCAGCGTCGAGATCATTAACGTCTTGGCCAGCCCGGGCACGCCGACCAGCAGGCAATGCCCGCGGGCGAACATAGCCGCCAGCAGCAGCTCGATCACCTGGTCCTGGCCGATGACGACCTTGTGCAGTTCGGTCAGGAGACGGGCTTTGACCTGGTTGAACTTCTCGATGAAATCGCCGCCCGACTTGGCTGCCGATTCGGATGGGATGGTCTGGGACAAGGCAGTGCTCCAACTGAGAAACAGGAAACCCGATTCTACCTGATCTACCGGGGATGATGGAGATTGGTTGAAGGAAGGGGAAGAATCGGGGAGCGGAAAGGCCGGAAAGCGGCTGGCTGGGACGCGGCGGGGGGAGATCGTGGGGGGCTAAAGATCTCAAATCTGAAATCTGAGATCTGAAAGTTCGGATTTCAAATCTCAGATTTCAGACGCGCCGGCCCAATTTTCATCCGGCAGTCCACGCCAATTCGCATCATGGTCGCAAGCACCCGCGGCTACGCCTTCCCAACCAACTGCCCCTCAAGATAGCTGAGCTGATTGGCGATCTCGCGATCGTTCTTGCAATCGTGATCGACCGTACGCACGGCGTGCAGCACCGTCGTGTGATCGCGTCCCCCGAAGTAGCCGCCGATCTCTTCCAGGCTGTAGCGCGTGTGCCGGCGGGCGAGGTACATGCAGACCTGACGCGGGAAGGCGATGCTCTTGTGGCGCTTCTTGCTCTGCAGATCCGACAGCCGCACGTTGTAGTACTTGGTGACGACATCGAGGATCTGCTGAATCGTGATCCGCTGCTGCTCCGGCGGAGCCGCGTCGCCCAGCGCCTGGCGCGCCAGATCCAGGTCGATCTTGCCGCCATTGAGAAGGCTCAGACCCTGCAGCTTCGTGATCGCGCCTTCGAGCTCGCGCGTGTTGGTCTCGATCTGGCTGGCGACGTAGCAGATCACATCCTCAGGTAGCGTGAGGCCGCGCATGCGGGCCTTCTTCTGCAGGATGGCCATGCGCGTCTCGTAGCACGGCTTCTCGATGCGCGCGACCAGCCCCCAGTTGAAGCGTGACACGAGGCGCTCTTCGAGTTCCGGAATCTCGCTGGGCGGGCAGTCAGCCGACAGGATGATCTGCTTCTGCTGCTGGTAGAGCGTGTTGAAGGTGTGAAAGAACTCTTCCTGCGTCCGATCGCGGCCGGACAGAAAGTGAATGTCGTCGATGACCAGCATGTCGGCATGGCGATAGCGATGCCGAAACTGGCTCATCTCGCCGTTCTCGACGGCTGTGATGAACTGGTTGATGAAGCTGTCGCACGACAGGTAGAGGATGCGCAGATCCGGGTCGCGTTCGAGCACGCGCTGGCAGACGGCCTGCAGCAGGTGCGACTTGCCCAGGCCGACACCGCCATGGATGAACAGCGGGTTGTACGCCTTGCCCGGCTGCTCCGACACCGCCAGGGAAGCGGCGTGCGGCAGGCGGTTGCACGGACCGGTGACGAAGTTGTCAAAAATATAATCGGGGTTCAGCGGCAGGGGCTCTTCACCGTCGTTGAAGACACCGCCCCGGCCGATGCTCTCGCAATGGAAGCTGACTGCGACCAATCGCCCGGTGATCTGCTGGGCGGCCGCCGTGAATGGCTGCTGGCACTGATTCTGGCAGAAGTTGAGCTGCGCGGGCGTCCCGACCGTGACCTGGATCACGCCATTGGTCAGTTGCCGCGGGATCATCTGGTCGAACCAGACGCGATTGAGCGTCGGGTGCTGCGTCCGCACCACCTGCAGGATCCGCTGCCAGAGGGCGGGGTCGAGGGCAATAGGGTTCTGTGCGCGACGAGAGCCCTGCTCGCGCGCCAGCGGCGATGAGGTCGTAGTCATCTGTGGATTTTCGGTCCAGGGAAGATCCTAAAGGATCTTCGGTTCAGTTGCGTATCCAAAAAACGGAAACGGAACTCGTTGCAGACTTGCCAATGCAAGGCGGCAAACTAGCCAATCCATCGGCCGTCAGCAAGAAGTTCCATCCGCAGCGCCAGCACGTCTTCCCACGCTTGGCGCATCAGTTATTTCCACTGTCATCCACGAGCAAAGCCCGGTCATTTTTCTCCCTCGCCTGCTGCGTGAACCGTGCGAATTATCTCTCCTTATTTAGAGTGCAAATCGCTGGTGTCAACAGAACATTCTGCCGCACTGCGTGGAACATCACGCGATCGCAACACTCCGGTGTCGTCACGCCTTCTTCAGTCCGAGCTCAGCCATCACTTTCTGCAGATCACTCCATACTGCCCCTCGTACCTCGGGCGTGTACTGACGCAAGATGTACGCCGGATGGAATGTCGGCATGAGCTTGATGCCGCGCCACGTGTGCCACTGACCGCGCAAGCGACCCATCGGGATTTTTGTTTTCAACATGTACTGCGATGCCGGTCGGCCGAGCGTCACGATCACTTTCGGGCGGATGATCTCGAGCTGCCGCTCCAGGTAGGGCGTGCAGGCAGCCACTTCATCGGGCGCGGGCTCGCGGTTGTCGGGCGGGCGGCACTTGACGATGTTGGCGATGAACACGTCCTCGCGGCGCAACCCCATGCTCTCGATCATCTTGTCGAGCAACTGCCCGGCTCGGCCGACAAACGGCCGACCCTGCTCGTCTTCGTTGGCGCCGGGGCCTTCGCCGATGAAGAAAACCTGCGCATCCGGATTGCCTTCGCCAAATACGGTATTTGTGCGCGATCGGCACAGGCCGCAACGTCGGCAGTCGCGCACTTCCTGCTCGTCCATGGCTCGCAACGCCGCGATTTTCTGCTCCAACGGCAGCGGCGGGGCGGTAAACGGGGCATCCGGCGGATCCACGGCATCTTTGAGCAAGGGCAGTCCTCCCAGAAGCGGCAGGGCGGGCGCAGCCGACGGACTCAGCGGAGGCTGATGGCGCGTTTCCTGCAGCGGCGGCGCAGGCCGGGCGAAGGATGGTGCTGCGACCATCGCCGGCTGGGGCGCCGGTCGCGGCGCAGCCGTTGCGGCCTGCGGCTGGGCGTGTCGATCGAGCGACACCGGCAGCACACGCAGGCCCATCGACCGCTCAGCACGCAGCCAAAGCCGCAATCTTGCTTTCAGTCTCGCGTCCGTCATGGCCACGATCAGGGTGTCACGGTTTCGTTGGGCACCACATCCGCTTGGGCTTCAAAACGCTTGCGCGCAAACTCATACAACTGCACGTCGAGCTGATTCCGCTCGCGGATCAGCTCAACCAGCGACGGAGAAATCTCGACCTTCGTGTTCTCCTGCGATGGATTGTTGTGCGGGATGGGCATCTCCGGCCAGCCGAGGATGGCGTTCATGCGGCGGATGCTCTCCTCCATGTGCTCTACAATCCCGACCACCTCGATCCGCTGGAGGTTCTCGATGGCCTGTTCGAGGATCTGCTCCGGCGCCTGACCCTGGATGGCGCGGCGGAACGGCGTCCAGAAATCCGAGTGCAGCGCGTGGGTCTGCATGTTGCAGAAAAACTGCTCGGTGATCGGATCGTTGCGGTCCATCAGCAATTCTTCGAGCGATCGGCCGCGCACGTACGACTGGAACTGGTTGACCGGCATGTTGGGATCGCCGGACAGCTTCGTGAAGTAGCGGTACTGCGAGATGGCGCGCGACACCGGATCGCGAAGGAATGTGATCGTCTTCGCGGATGGCGGCAGCCGCTTGTGCATGTTGAATCCGACATGACCGGCGATGAGCGGATAGCTGGCCAGTTCTTCGTCGGAGACGTAGGCGATCTGCATCGGCGTCTGGAGTACGAGGATCTTGTGCGGCTTGATCGCCTGGTGGATGAGTTGCCGAACGGTCTGTCCGGCGGTCTTGGGAATGTGGAGCAGGAATATCATCGTTGGCGCATCATACGCACCAGCCGCTGGGGCACAAACTGCGTGGCGGCGTTCGTCAAACGGGGTGGAAAACGCCAGGCTGATAGCCAAACGTTCGTTTGGGTGGGCGTTCGCGTCTACGCGGAGTCGCGCGCCTCGAACAGGCGGATGGCGTCCTCATAGAGGGCGACATCAAGCGGGTTCTGCTCGCGGATGAGGCTGGCCAGATCCGGCGAGACCTCCGGCTGCGTGACCGCGGTCGATACGGCTGTCGTATCCGGCGGGGGCCAGCCGAAATGTGCGCACAAACGGCGAAGGCTCTCCTCCATCCGCTCGACGATGCCAACAAATGTGACCTGCTCCAGATTGGCTTTGGCTTGGGTGAGCAGTTCCTCATCGCTGACGCCCTTCAGCGCTGTTCGGGATGCGAACCAGAAATCCGAGTGCAGCGCGTAAGTCTGCAGATTGATGAGACTTTCGACCGTCGCGGGGTCGTAGCGGTTGCTGAGCATCTGCTCGAGCGTGTGGCCGCGGGGGCGGAACAGGGTGTCTTCGCCTGCGGCATCCGGCCGCGGCTGGCTCAACTCCTCATAGTGTGCAGCCACGCGCGTCACGGGATCGCGCAGGAAAACGATCGTCGCTACATCCGGGCCAAGTCGCCGCGCCAGGCGATATCCCATCCGGGCCACCAGCAGATCGGCTTGGGCCAGTTCCTGGTCGGTGTGATAGATCAGCTCAACCGGCGCGCCAGCCTGCAGGACTTTGGTCGGTTTCAGGGCGGCTGTGATGGTGTCCTGGACGATCTGGCAGGGCGTCCCCGGGATGTTGAGCAGCAGGATCATGGACGGGGGGATTCTACGCCTTGTCAGCCGGGCTACAACTGCCTGTCGGGTCGTGCCTTCCGGTTGGTCTGTCGGGCTGCCACGGCGCGGGCGGGGCGATGTTGGCGGAATGGCAGGGGATTCTGCTATGCTAGTGTTCGAACCACCGCCCCATAGGGCAAGGATTGATGTTTGGCATTGGACGCAGCGGCGCGGCGGGGCCAACGGGCCCGCGCGTCAGCACCAAGCTTTGCACCGACAAGTTCAACGGAAAGTACCCTCACGTCGGCATCTACGATTGCCGTGAGCGCAAGGTGTGGGTCTGTAAACCGTTGAACGGTCAGGCCATTCGCACGTCGCATGCGCGGTTGATCACCGGTGCCGACAACGCCACCAGCACGGTCTGGAAAGACCGTTTCCTGTGCTTCTGGTTCTATACACCGGGCACGGGAGAAGGGTATGTACACGGATATCCGATTGACTGGGAGGAGGCGCACCTGCTGGTGCGCATCGACCCCAACTGGGATTACGACCGCCAGCGGCTGATCCCGGCTGAACTGGCCGATCAGGTCAATGAGAACCTGGAGCGGCAGTTCAAACATGGTGAACGTATTTTTAACTTTTTTGCGAACAGCCGGCTGAAGTATCCGCTGTCACTGCATTTCATCGGTCAGCGGGCGGCCGACTCGCTGTTCTACGTCAAGCGCCACGAGGCGACGTGATGTTCGCCGCCGCTCCGGTCGCTGCATCAGCACACGAGACCGGTCAGCACGCTTTGGCGAACGAGGTCAGGATCGGCTAACTTACCACCGTGCTTACGCTTCTGGTCATTCAGGGTCCGGACAAGGGCAGGCGCTACGAGCTGCCGGATGCGCCGACGCTCATCGGCCGCGACAGCCGCCAGATCCCTCTGACCGACAACACCGTCTCGCGCCGTCACTGCGAGCTGATCCCCAACGATGGCGAGTGGATCCTCCACGACCTGGGCAGCTCCAACGGCACGTACGTCAACGGCACGCGCGTCACCAACCGCTACAACCTCAAGCTGGGCGACCAGATCCGTGTCGGGCGAACGCTGATGGTCTTCGGCGCCCAGCCGGGCGTGTCGCGCACCGCCAGCGGCAATGTGCGTCTGGCCGGCGAAGAAGTCGGCATGGACTCAGCCATCATGCACACCATCCCGTCCAACGAGGACTCGATGGTGCTGGCTGTGCCCGAGCCCGCCGCCGCGGCGATGAACAACCTGAAGATCCTGTACCAGCTCGGCGCCGCGCTCGGCTCGAGCTTTGACCTCGACCAGGTGCTCGAGGTCGTCATGGATCTGGTGTTCGAGCACGTCAAAGCCGACCGCGGCATCATCCTGCTGCTGGATGAGGCCGCCAACGAGCTGGTGCCGCGCGTCGTCCGCACACGCGATGAGACGACCGCGGGCAACCATCGCGGTGAAGACACGATCACGCCCGAGCAGCGTTCGGCGTCGCAGAAGATTCACGCCTCGCGCACGATCATCAATCACGTGCTCAGCAGCGGCGAAGGGGTGCTGTCGAGCAACGCGATGGCGGATCGGCGATTCTCGAAGGGCAAGAGCGTGCACGATCTGGGCATCCGGTCAGCCCTGTGCGTGCCGATCAAGGCGCGCAAGCTCGATGCCCGCACGCCCGGTGAGGACATCATCGGCGTCATCTACATCGACAGCTCGGTCAAGAACTACACCTATTCGCCGGACCAGCTCCGGCTGCTGACGGCCATCGGCCTGCAGGCGGGGTTGGCGATCCAGAACGCGCGGCTCTATCGCGCTCAGCTCGAAGCCGAGCGTCTGGCGGCTGTCGGCGAGACGACAGCTGCGCTGTCGCACTCGATCAAGAACATCCTGCAGGCGCTGCGCGGCGGGGCCGACGTCGTCGAGATGGGCCTCAAGGCCAAGAACCTCACGCAGGCCCAAAAAGGCTGGAGCATCGTCGAGCGGAACCTCGAGAAGATCTACAACCTCACGATGAACCTGCTGGCCTACTCCAAGGAGCGCGAGCCGAAGCTCGAACCGGTCAGCCTGCGCGTGCTCGTCGATGAGTGCCTGGAACTGATCGCCAATGTCGCCAACGAGAAGGGCGTCATGGCGGTATCGGACATCGATCCCGACATGCCCGCCATCCCCGTCGATCCGGATGGCATCCACCAGGTCGTCATGAACCTGCTGAGCAACGCGCTCGACGCCGTTGAGCCGAAGAAGGGCCTGATCCGTGTCGTCGGCCGCTACGATTCGGACATCCACGCAGCGGTGCTGGAGGTGATCGACAACGGCGTCGGCATCCCCGAGCCGATGATGAAACACGTGTTCGAGCTGTTCCACTCGACCAAGGGCAACCGCGGTACGGGCCTGGGCTTGGCTGTGGCACGAAAGATCGTGCATGAGCACGAGGGGACGATCACCGTCAAGAGCAAGCCGGGCCAGGGCACGACCTTCACGATCACCCTGCCGGCGTATCACGAGTCTGTGGCTGACCCGTCGCAGACGCACGGCGCGGTGAGATGACGAAATAGGACTCACCGCAGAGATGAGGAGGACGCAGAGGCCATGCACCGCAAAGCGGCAACGATCGTGGCGCGGGCGTCCTCGCCCGCGTAGCAGGTTGGATGGCGTGATTTGCCGAGCAGATGACCAGGAATTCTCACGGCATGGGCGAGACGCCCATGCCATATGACCTATAGTTGAAACATGAACGTTGTCACAGCCATCACGGGCGCGTCCGGCGCGTTGTATGCCCAGCGGTTTATCCAGGGGCTGGTGGCAGCCGGGGTGCGCGTGCATCTGGTGGTGTCGCCGCTGGGGCGGCGGCTGCTGCATGATGAGCTGGGCATGGAGACGGTGGACCTGGCCGCCCTGGCTGGGTGCGAGCGGCACACGATTACGCTGTACAACTACAAGGACGTCGGCTCAAAGCTGGCCAGCGGGTCATTTCTGCATGACGGGATGGTGATCGTCCCGTGCTCGGGCAACACGCTGGCGGAGGTGGCCCACGGCTTGGGGGGCAACTTAATCTCCCGTGCAGCCGCCGTGACGCTCAAGGAGCGCCGCCGGCTGATCCTTGTCCATCGCGAGATGCCGCTGTCGCCGATGGACATCAACAACTACAAGCTCCTCAGCGATGCCGGCGCGATCATCGCGCCAGCCAACCCCGGCTTCTACCTCAACCCCACGACGGTGGGCGAGATCGCCGATTTTGTCGCCGGCAAGCTCCTGGACCTGCTGGGCGTCAAGCACGACCTGGCCACCCGCTGGGATCCGAAGGCCGTCCGCCCGGCTGAGTGATCGTCGGTTCACGCGAAGGCGATATGGGGGGAGCGACGAAGCGACGGAGCGACGAAGGGAGGCAGCCGGCGTATCGCTTGTTGCATGTTGACGTCCATCGCGCAGTTGCCCTCAACATGCCACATGCAACAAGGCACAGTCCACGCCTTCGTCTCTTCGCGCGAGACCTTGTAATCACGCCCCCTCGCCGATCGTCAGGTTCGACAGGTAATCCTCCAGCGCCTTGCGCTGTTGGTCGCGCTTGGTTCGCAGTGTCGCGAGTTGCTCTTCAAGCTGGACGATCTCGGTCTCCTGCTTGCGCAAGCGCTCCATGAGCGTGGCGTACAGGTCGCTGTTACGATCAATCGTCTGCATATTGCGGCGGATGCGGTCCTGCTGCTGGGGGTACTCGTTCAGCCGCTGCTGGGCCTGCTCGATCTGTCGCTCGGTGTCGACCAGCGCCTGCTTGAGCTCGATGGCCCGTTGAAGGGCCTGGCGGACATCCTGCGGAATCTGGTCCGTGCGGGCGTAGATGGCGATCTGGCTGATGTCCAGCGGCAGGATGGCAATCGTCTGCTGGTTGATGATCTGCTCGTTGATCGTCTGTTTCTGCGTCTGGCCAGCCGGGATCTCCAGGCGGAAGCGGTAGACCTGCTCGGTCGTCTCGATCGGCTCGGGGCTGTCGACCAGCTTCCAGTTGGGTGTCAGCGGATGCTCGAGGATGAGCGTGCGCGCGGCGTCGGCCTGGTTGTCGATGGCATACTCGCGCTGCTGGACGTGCTTGTGCGTCAGCTCGAGCACGCCCTTGACGATCCGCCCGGTGACGATCGCACTGGTGCGATGCTGGTTCGTGGCGTTGACGCGCATCTTGAGGTCGATGCCGTAGCTGAGCAGGCGCTGCTGGCCCGGCGGGAGGTTTTCGATCTGCGCATCGCCGGCATAGGCGCTGGCATCGAAGACCGTCACCGGGCCGGCCAGCAGATGCTTGCCGGTGGTGTTCTTCACGCGGGCGCCGTTGAGGGGATGTGCGGCAAGGACGTTGGGGTTGTAGATCGAGATACGCTCGGTTTCGATCTCGTCGGTCACAATAGGCAGCATGGCGGACTTCTGACGGGCGAGCGTGACGTTGGGCACGGTGTACTGGAACAGCTCGCCGATATCGGCAGCCGAGGCGACACTGGCGACGCTGCGAGACGGATTCAAGGGGGCGTCATACGCCATGTCGGCTTCTCCCGCCGGCGCCAACGTCGTAGGGGCGGCCATGGCGCGGCCCAGCCGCTGGGCACTTTCCCGGCGTGCATCGCGAAGGCGGCTTTGTTCCGGCTGATTATCGACATCGGCTCCGACGCCCGCCTTGTATCGCTGCGGGCGCAAACTGGTGTAAAGCTCGGGTTCGACCACCGGCCGCTGGATGTACAGCGGCTGGTAGAGGTCCTGGATGAAGGAGATCGGCCGGCCGCTGACCAGCGAAAGCTGCACGTTGTTCCAATCGTTGTCCGTCTGGTTCTCGACGATCGCCCAGCCCTGCAGCTTCGACGGCTGATCGCCGTCGCCGAGGATCAGGCGATAGCTGGTCTTCCAGACGGGCGTCTCGACGACATACCCGATGCGCACGCGCCGCCGGCCGTCGCCGGCGAAGTCGATGACGACGGGCTTCTTGTCCTGGTCCCGCGCCTGCGCGAGGGCTTGCAGTGCCTTGCTCAGTTCCTCATGCAGCTGCGGATCATCCAGCCGCAGGCTGCGCACGTCCGGAAGCTCAACCGATCGGATCACGCCGCCGGCGATGAGGTTGAGGACGGGCACTTCGATGGTCTTGTCGTCGCCAGCGGGCTTGCGGCGCGGTTCGACGCCGAGCACCGTGCCGCTGATCTCGCCTTCGACGCTCACCAGCGTCACCTGCGCGCCGCGGAGCTGGTTGAGCAGGGCCGCCAGCGGGGGATTGCCCGTGATGTCGATCTGGAAGCTGCGGAGCGTCTTGTCGATCGGGTCCTGCGACGGGTAGGTGATTGTGCCGACGCGGCCGCCGTCGAGGTCTTCGAGCACGAGGCTCTTGAGGATGTCGTTGATCTGGGCGGTCTTGAAACGCAGCTCGGAGGTGGCGTTGCCATCGACCGTGCCGAAATGCTCGAAATACCCGACGCCGCTGGAGAACAGCACGACAGCCCGAACGGGCACATCCGCGGCTGGCTGGGCCTGCTGTGCAGCCGGGGCCTCCTGTGCTGCCAGGGGAAGGGGCGTGGTCATGACCGCCAATGCCAGTGCGCCTGCGCCAATCCAGTTTCTCATGCTTCTGCTCCTCGGTTCGGGGTTCGTCTTCGGCTATGGTGCCTTGGACGCGGGGAGGACGCAAAGGTTTCAGGGATCTAGCGACGAAGCGACGCAGGGCGGGGTGGGGCTCGCCTGTTGTAGGGGCACATGGCAATGTGCCCCCGTCCGAGGTGGCGGATGATCGTTCCGTCTGGGCGTGTTTACGCCACGCGCGAAACGGGCGTCGGTGTGAAGGCGGAGGTTGCGCTGTTGCGCAGGCGGTCGAAGGCGCCCAGGGCGCCGATGAAGAAGCTGCCGAACAGCATCTGCACGCCGGCAGCCGCCAGCGTCGCGCCGGGGATGATCCAGCGCAGAGACTGGTCATAGTTCAGATGTCCAAAACCGCCGGCGCTCCACTGCACCACGATTCGGCCCAGCAGCACACCGCCGATCAGCAGCATCGTCACGCCCACCAGCAGGCCGCGCTCGATCGTCACGACGCGGAAGAACCGCTCCAGCCGACGGTCCGGCGGGGCGGCTCGCACCTTCACCGCGATCGTCTTGGCAGCCAGGCCGAACAGGAACATCTGCAGCGCGCACAGCACCGCCAGCGACGAGAACATCAGCGTGTTCAGCCCGAAATGGACGCCGCCGATCTTCAGGCCCGGCAACGCGATGCAGTAGCCGATCACACCCAGCGCCAGCAGCAGCTTGGCTGGCTCGACAAACAGCCATCGCGGCGAGTTCAGGAGGAAAAATCGCAGCGTCCGCCAGCCGTCACGGAAGGTCTTCAGATGCGGCGGGTGCGACTTCCGGCCGTCCTGGTGCAGCGTGATCGGCACTTCGGCGATCCGCGCAGCCGACCGGCAGGCCTGGATGATCATCTCCGTGGCTAACTCCATTCCCGGCGCATTGAGCGACAGCCGATCGTACAGCTCGCGCGTGAACGCGCGCATGCCGCAGTAGACGTCGTGGATCGGCGCATGGAACCACCACCTAGCCATCAGGGAGAACAGCGGGTTGCCCCACCAGCGATGCAGGAAGGGCATGGCGCGCGGCATGATTCGGCCGCCGCCCGACGGCAGGCGGCAACCCTGCACCAGGTCGGCGCCTTCGCGCAGCTTCTCCACAAACTTGGGAATTTCGAGGAAATCGTAGCTGTCGTCGGCATCGCCCATGAGGATGTAGCGGCCGCGGGCGGCTGCGATGCCGCCCTGAAGGGCATTGCCATACCCGCGCGCCTCGACCTGCACGACGCGCGCACCGGCGGAGCGGGCGATGTCCTGCGAGCCGTCGGTGCTGCCGTTGTCGGCAATGATGATCTCACCCCGGATGCCGTGCTCTTTCATGGCCCGCTGGGCCTTGGCGATGCACGTGCCGAGCGTGTCGGCTTCGTTGAGGCACGGCATGACGACGGAAAGCTCAATGGCGCCTGGCGTGGAGCGCGCGGGGGTGCTCACCCACGTGGATTCGGCTTCCATCATCGTTGGCATGGCGGGTTCCATCCTGGCCCTTGGCTGACTGCCAAGTCTGTGCTGTCTTTGCGTCAGGCGCGTCTCTGGCGCCGAATGCGAGCCATCTGCCCCCCGGTGCTACCAATCAGACACTCGCCCCTTGTTGCTGGGATCGGTCTGTAAGCGGGGAAACTCAAGATGATTCTCAATCTGAGAAAGAGCCGCAACTATCCGACAAAAACCAGCCTCGGCTGTGGTCGTTTGTCGGCCCCATCAGTAGAATGCGGCCAATTACCCGCAGACTTGAAAACGAGAACCCAGGACACTTCAGCCGGGGCCGCGGCCTGGACGTGGCGTCAAAGCTAGCAGAACTGACGAACTGCAAGACATTCGACATGGAGGAGGTTCCCGCAGTTGACCATCGCCCAAGAACGACCACTGGCGACGGAGCCACCGCAGTTACCCACGTCTATGCCGTTCATAGACGGAACGAATCTGGACCGTACTTGTCTGGAGAAGTTCGGACGGAACGGCATTTCCTTCGCCAAGTTGTTGCCGGCAGTAACCAGGGGTACCCGACTACTGCATACGTTCTATGTAACCGCGCCATATAAGCGGGAAATCGACGAGCAGCGGTACAAGGTCCAGACAGGTATGCTGAACGCACTCCGAAAGCTGCCCAATGTAACGGTAGATCTGCAGCAGCACCGGATGAGGGACCAGCGGTGTAAGAAGTGTGGCCACGTTACAAAGGTTCCAAAGGAGGAGGGGACAGATGTGGCGGTAGCTGCACATCTGGTTGAGCAGGCCGTGTTGCGCGCGGCGGATGAGATGATCCTGATCGCGAACGATACCGACTACGCTCCGGCGCTGAAACGGGCCAGACGGCACGGCAGGCGGTGCGTTCTTGCGTATGTTCTAGGAAGCGACGAGCACGAATATTCTGCCAAGCGGAGTCTTGCGCCGCTTTGGAATGAGTCCAGTCGTATCGTCAGAATGGACCTGCCGTTTCTGCAGGCATGCTGGTTGGGCCAGAAGTAGCTTTGGGCGATCACAGATCGACAGGAATGGCTTGACTTCTGTGAACTTCGAGCCGATATTCGCGTAGGAAGTACATAGGGCGTTTGCCCTGCAGCCAACTTACCCGTGCTAGTCCCCCTGTGAAAGCAGGCTATCACGGGATGCTGAATCGAACCCGCTAACAAAGATGTTGGCGGGTTCTTTTTTGCTGTCCTGTTGACATCCATCCTGGCGGGAAGGCCACATCCACGCGGGCGTAACCAACTGCTGCTGAACAGTTTAAGGTGATTCTGGCCGCGGTAGCCCGGGCGGGCACTCCCCAGTGCTCGCAACCGCCCCTACATCGTCTGCGGTCTGGAAATCATTGCGCAGTCGCCATGCCGAAGGTCAGACATGACCAGCCTCGGCTGTGGTGATCCTCACACAGGGGCGTTAGAATGCCAGCGGCACATTTTTGCGACCCTGGGGAGCCGAGCGGTGCTGGCTAGAATCCATTCCTTTGTGCTGATGGGGATTGAAGCCCTGCTGTGCGAAGTTGAGACGGATGTCTCGCAGCATGGGCTGGAGAAGACGACGATCGTCGGCTTGGCGCAGACGGCTGTGAAGGAGTCGATCGACCGCGTACGGCGGGCCATTCTCAATAGCGGCTACCCCTTTCCCGGCCATCAGTTGCTGATCAATCTGGCCCCGGCGGATGTGAAAAAGGAGGGCCCTGCGCTCGATCTGCCGATCGCCGTGGGTCTGTTGCGGGCCAGCCGGACGATTGAGACCGACCGGCACAAGGATTTCCTCATCGCCGGGGAGCTGGCGCTCGACGGGCGGGTCCGGAAGATCAAGGGGGCGCTTTCGATGGCCCTTCTGGCACGCGAGAAGGGCATGCGCGGCGTCATCCTCCCGCAGGATAACTGCCGCGAAGCCGCCGTCGTCGAGGGGATTGAGGTCTATCCCGTCGCGTCGCTGACGCAGGCTGTGGCGTTCCTCAACGAGCAGCTCCCGCTCGAGCCGTATGAGCTGGACGGCCAGACCTATCAGGCATCGGCGATGTCGTCGGCGCTCGATTTTGCCGACGTTCGCGGGCAGGAGGCCGTCAAGCGGGCGATCACGATCGCCTGTGCAGGTGCGCACAATCTTCTGATGATCGGCCCGCCGGGCACGGGCAAGAGCATGCTGGCTCAGCGGATTCCGGGCATCCTGCCGCCGCTGGGGCGCAATGAGTCGCTGGAGACGACACGCATCTACTCAGCCATGGGCCTGTTGCCCGATGGCGTTGCGCTGATGGACCAGCGGCCGGTGCGGACGCCGCATCACTCAGCCACCGCGCAGTCGCTGATCGGCGGCGGCTCGATCCCGCGCCCGGGCGAGGTGTCGCTGGCGCACCATGGCGTGCTTTTCCTCGATGAGCTGCCGGAGTTTTCGCGGCATGTGCTGGAGACGCTCCGTCAGCCGCTGGAAAGCGGCGAAGTGACCATCGCACGCGTGCATGGGTCGATCAGGTTCCCGGCGAGATTCATGCTGGTGGCGGCGATGAATCCGTCGGCTTCGGGGTATGCCAGCAACGACACGCGTGCGCGGGACAAGTATCTGTCGCGTCTTTCGGGGCCGCTGCTGGATCGCATTGACATTCATGTCGAAGTGCCGGCTGTGCCGTATCGCGAGCTGACCAGCCGCCGCCCGGGCACCGACAGCGCGACCATGCGTCAGCACGTCATGCAGGCCCGCGAGATCCAGCGGCGCCGCTTCGGCGACGATACAACCAACGCCCGCATGGACGCCCGCCAGCTCAAGCACCATGCCGAGCTGTCCGATGCCTGCCTCCTGCTGATGAAGCAAGCCATGGACGAGATGGGCTTGAGCGCTAGAGCCTACGACAAGGTCCGCCGCGTCGCCCGGACGATCGCCGACCTAGAAGGGGCTGAGCAGATCGGCGAAGCCCACATCGCCGAGGCGGTGCAGTATCGGCTGTTGGATCGGAGGTTCTAGGCGGAGGTGGGACAGGGGTGGCGCAAAGAACGCAAAGATCTCAAAGATCACAGAGCAAGTATTGACTTGCGAGTCGGCGCCGAATCCCTGTCGTGGCACGGGCGTCCCGCACGTGCAATCGTCCAGACCGGCGCTCGTGCGGGACGCCCGTGCCACAGATCAGCCACTCTGCGGCCCTCTGTGTGCATGCAACCTCAGCGTTCTGGGCGCTTCCAAGGCGTTAGCCGACAGACGCCCCCAGAATCCGCAATCCGAGATCCGCAATCATCCCTTGGGGGGCGGCGGGGGCCTTTGCCGGGGGGAAAGATCGCCTGTAGGATAGCCGCTCTATGAAGTCTGAACGCAGGCATGAACTGGAGACCAACCAGCTGGCGCAGGCTCTGGCGTATCTGCCGGAGCTGATGCGTCTTTACGGCAATCGCATCCTGCTGGCGCTGGTGCTGATTGCGGTTCTCGTCGCCGTGATCGGCATGCGGGTGCATTTCAACCGCAAGGCGGCAGCCGAGGCGGTCAATGCGCTGGCGTTTGCGCGTGAGCGGCTGGCGTCGCTGCAGGGCTTTCAGCCGCTGGCTTACGCTAACCCGGAAGACCGGCAGACGACTTATCGCCAGTATGTGCAGGAGATCAGCGATGCCCTGGAGCAGGTCGTGCGGAGCGTCGATGATCCGGTGCTGCTGGCCGACGCGCTGGTGGCTCGGGGTGATCTGAACTGGACGATGGCCAGCTATCCCGAGCAGCCGGAGGCCACGACGCGGCCGTCGCTGGCGCTGCAGGAGGATCGCGAGGGGCCGCTGGCTGTGGCGAAGCAGGCATATGAGGACGTCCTGCGTCATTACCCTGACAACACGATGGCAGTGCTGAGCGCGCGATTCGGCCTGGCTGCCATTGCTGAGAATGCGGGCGACTGGGCGGCTGCTGAGCAGCACTATCAGGCGATCGTGAGCAATCAGAAGTTCCATGAGGCCTTCCGCAAGCAGGCCGAGCAGCGCCTCAAGACGCTGGATGATATCCGTCAGCCGGTCTTCATCGCCGATCGCTCGAGCCTCGCGGCGGCGGAGACGGCGCCCGCGGATGTCGAGACGCCGGCTGAGACGCCTGCGCCCTCGACCCAACCCGCGGAAGATGCCGCTGCCGAACCGGCTGCCACCACCCAGCCGGTAGAGTAAGGCCGCATGTTTGTGATCCGACTGTTTCGTACCCCCTGAGCCGTCCAATGACCGCTTCGCTGACGCAGGATCTGCAATACGCCATCGAGCTGGCCCGCCAGGCCGGCAAGGTCATCCTCGACCGCTACGGCAAGGTCGAGCGCCTGACCAAGACCCACGCCGCAACCAAGGACGAAGCCGTCACCGAGGCGGATCGCGCTTCGCAGCGGTGCATCGTCGAGGGCCTGCGCCGGCGGTTTCCCAATGATGGGATCGTGGGTGAGGAGAGCGAAACCGGGGACTCCATCACCTTCGATTGCCCCAACCCAGCCGGCCGCAACTGGGTCATCGATCCAATCGACGGAACCAACAACTTCATCGCCGGCATGGGCAATTTTGCCGTGTGCATCGGCCTGCTGGATGGCGGGTATCCGGTGCTGGGCGTGGTGTATGACGTGACGCGCGATCAGGTGTACGCAGCCGCGCGGGGCGAGGGGGCCTGGCATGGGACGACGCAGCTGCACGTGCCGCAGACGCCGATGGACAACGCATCGCTGCTGATGCTCACCAGCAACGTGGTCAAGCCGGGTGGCGGCTGTCCGGGGTGGGCGCATCGGTGGATCAGCCAGACGAACTGGAAGGTGCGGATTCTGGGCAGCGCCGCGCTGGAGGCCATACACGTGGCGGCTGGGATCGCGCACGCGGCTGTGACGGTCAACGGCAAGCTGTGGGACATCGCAGCGCCCGCGGCGATCGTGCTGGAAGCGGGGGGCGTGGTCGTGTCGCCGACGGGGCAGGATATCTTCCCGTTCCGGCTGGACAATTACGCCGGAGCCAAGGTTCCGTTCATCGCAGCGGGCCCGGCGGCGGTGGAGACGATTGTCCAGGAGATGCAGAACTATCCCTGATCGGGCGGTTTGCCGGGGCTGTTTTTTGAGCCGCGAACGCGAAGGTGGCGCGAAGGGGTAAGCGCTAAGACTGCAAACTGGTGATGTTGGCTGAGTAGCGGAGGTTTCTCGCTTGCGCGACCGTGGGGTCCGCCTTGGCGGACCGGCCAGGCTTACGCAGGATGCTGTTCGCGTTGTCTTGTTGGTCGTAGGAGAAAGAAGAACCGGTCCGCTTGTGGCGGACCGGCTTGTTTTTTGCGCAGATGAAGGACGAGCGACGGATTACTCCGTCTTGCCGTCGATCCAGCCCATCTTGCGGTGGCCGAAGCTGGGGGCGGCTGTCACCTTGGGGGCGACGTACTTCACGGCGTTGAGGATCACCCGCTGGACATTGGGGTCGTGATAGGTCGGGAACGACTCATGGCCCGGGCGGAAGTAGATGACCGTCCCCGCGCCGCGGCGCCACTCGCAACCGCTGCGGAAGCACTCACCACCGGTGAACGTGCTGATCAGGAACGTGCAGTCTGGCTCGGGGATGTCGAAGAACTCGCCATACATCTCCTCGTGCGGCAGGATGAAGTGATCTTCGATCCCCTCGACGACCGGGTGCCCCGGGCGCGTGACCCACAGGATCTCGCGCTCCTCCGGATGCTCGCGCCACTTGAGGTTGCAGGTGGTGCCCATCAGCTTCTTGAAGATCTTGGAGAAGTGGCCGCTGTGCAGGACGACGATGCCCGCGCCTTCCAGGATGCGATCGTGAACGCGATCGACGATCTTGTCGTCCACGTCGTTGTGGGCCATGTGGCCCCACCAGACGAACACGTCGGTGTTCTTCACGACCTCCTCGGTCAGGCCATGCTCCGGCTCATCGAGCGTAGCCGTGCGGACTTCCAGGGCACTGTCCTTGCGGAGACTCCCGGCGATGGTCTCATGCATGCCGTTGGGATAGATCTGGGCGATCTTCTCGCTCTTTTTCTCGTGACGGAACTCGTTCCAGACGGTGACGCGGATGGCCATGATGGAATCCTTGTTAAACAGGGGCTAAGCAGTGCAAGACGGCTGCGGGTATCATACCCGAGGCGCAGCCGGCGTCCACGCACAGGCTGCCGGGCACGCGCCGATCATACCGGGCAAATCTACGCGCGCAGCTTCTCCAGATCCTCGAAGAATTGGGGATACGTCTTATTCACACACTGCGGGTCCTCGATCACGATGCCGGACGCACGCGTACCGACGACAGCGAAGCTCATCGCCATGCGATGGTCGTCGTAGGTGGCGATCTGCGCCGGCTTAACCGCGGCTGGCGGTGTGATGTGAAGCGTGTCGCCGTCGATCCGGGCGGTTGCACCCAGACGCGTCAACTCGTTCTGGAGTGCCGCCAGGCGGTCGGTCTCCTTGACGCGCAGCGTCCGCAGGCCCCGGAGGGTCGAGGGGCCGTCGGCAAAGACGGCGATGGCTGCCAGCGTCTGGGCGGTATCGGGCATGGCTGACAGGTCGACGTCGATCCCCTCCAGCCGATCGGTGCCGATGAGGGTGATGAAGTCATCGCCGAAGACCAGGTCGGCGCCCATCTGATGCAGCACATCCGCAAAGGCGACATCGCCCTGGAGCGACTTGCGGCCGAGACCGGGGATCGTGACCTTCGCGCCGGGATGGATGGCGGCTGCGGCCAGCCAGTAGGTCGCGGCGCTGGCGTCGGGCTCGATGGTGTAGTCGGTGGCGTGGTAGCGATCGCCGGGGACGACGATCCGCCGGGGCTGGCCGGTATCACGATCCCGTTCGAGCTCGACGAAGACGCCAAAATCGGTCATCAGCCGCATCGTCATGGCGATGTACGGCCAGCTCGTCTGCTCGGGGTCGAGATCGACCCGGACTTCGTGCCGGGCATAGGGGGCTGCCATCAGCACGGCTGAGAGGTATTGGGAGGATTGGGCCGCTCCGAAGCGGACCCGCCCGCCAGCCAGGCCGTCAGCCAGCACGCGCACGGGGGGATACCCCTCCGCCCCCTCGTACTGTACGCGGGCGGCCAGATTTCGCAGCAGGTCGACCAGCTCGCCGATCGGCCGCTGACGCATCCGCTCGACACCGTCGAGGCGGTACTCGCCCCGGCCGAGGGTACACAAGGCGGCCAGGAAGCGGATCGTCGTCCCGCTATTGCCGCACATCAGCTCGGCCCGGTCGGAGGGGATCGCGCCGGCCCGGCCGTTGACGGTCACTTGGCGGGCCTGCTCGTCGATCTCCAGCTCAAAGCCCAGCCGGCGCAGGCTTTCGATCATGACCTGCGTGTCATCGGCGAACAGGACGTTGCGCAGGGTGCATCGGCCATTGGCCAGGGCGGCGACGACCAGCGCACGGTTGGTCAGCGACTTGGACCCCGGCGGGGCCAGCGTCACATCGAACGGTTTGGACAGCGGTTGCAGTGCGAGTGTCTTCATCGAACTTTCAGAGCATACGCGCAGGGGCCGTCAGGGGTAAAGTGATGGGCATGAGAACGCTGATAGCTGTCTGTCTGGTGGGGGTGCTGGGGGCGGGGTGTGCCCGGTATGAGTACGACATCGTCCAGCCGCCGGAGCTGGTGCAGCACATCGGTACGGAGGAAACGACCGTCGATCAGCCGCCGCTGCGTTTCCGGATGGTCAGCTACGACAACCGGCTGGTCCTGCGGATCCACAATACAAGCGATCAGCCGATCCTGCTGGTGGGCGAGCGGAGCTGGGTGGTCACGCCGGACGGCCAGAGCCTTGCCCTCCAGCAGCAGACAATCACCCCGGGGGCGTTTGTCAAGCTGATCCTGCCGCCGATGCGGACGCAGTACCACCGGCGCGGGCCGGCGATCGGGATCGGCTTTGGCGTCAGCTCGGGCGGATCGGTCGGGACGGGCGTGGGCATGTCCGCGCCGATCGGCAGGGAGCGGTACGTTCGCGAGGAGGAGCCGCTTTGGGACTGGGACGGTGGCCAGGAGGTGCGCATGCATCTGGTCTTCGAGCATGACGGCTCGACGGTGGCGCAGTCGTTTACGTTCGTGCGGACGAAAATGTAGACAGCTCGGGTTGGGCAGAACTTCGGACAGCATCTGCGCCAGTCGTTCCAGCGGCCATGCTTTGGACAGCCAGGGCTTACATATGGGCCGCGGCATCGCCGTGGCTGGGCGGGCGGGGTTTGCGGCCAGCCTGCGTGCTGAAGCTCCGCAGGTAACTGATCCACATCATGGACAAGCCGACGGCGTAGGCGCCCTGGACGAGGAGGTCCATGTAATGCTGGGTGGGGGGGATGTGGTACTTCTCCACACTGACCCCCTGGTAGGTAATGGCCCGGACGGGATCGGCTCTGCCAAGGGGGGCGACGGTGACCTCGATTCGCTTGTAGATGCCGATCTCCCGGCCGGAGGAGTCGAGCTTGCGGCCGACCTTTCGGTCCAGGACCTGCATTTCCTGCTCGGTCAGGTCAAAGAGGGCCCCGGCGACGTACTTGCCTGGGTCGTACTCGATGTCGGCAATGCCGCCGCCCCAGTACTCGCTAAAAATGGGGAAACTCAGCCGGTAGTTATCCAGGACGGCTGCGCGCGCGGACTTGAGGTTGGGGCAAGGGTATCCATAGTGGCGGCACCATTCATTCACCGCACGCTGATTGAGGTTGGATCCGTACGCGAAATACCACATACCGGGCAGTGCGGGCATTCTGCACGGAAGAAGGCATGAACGCAAAAGGGGCGTGCACGGGAAGGGCGCCGGAGCGGGCTGCGGCGCTGGCTTGTCCGTGGTCCGTTGTCCGTTGGAAGCCAGAAGACAGAAGAGGCAATAGCGGTAACAGGGCGGTTTACCCCGGGCGGCCCCTATCTGCGTTCATCTGTGGTTCCAATCACTCCCACTTGACGTTCAGGATACCGGGGCAGGAGGTCAGGTCTTCGACGACTTTCCGGGACAGGCCGTAGACGTCGCCCTTCTTGTACTTGAGGGTGAATCGCAGCCGTCGCCTGCGTTGCTCGAGGTCGTATTCCAGGTCGACCTTCTTGATGGAGACGCCTTTGGCTTCGATGCGGGCACGCAGGTCGTCGTCGGAGATCCCATCGAGGGCGACAACCAGGGCGACGGATCCGTACCAGTCGCGGCGGATCAACGGCTCAGCCATCGACAGGACCGTCAGGATGAGCACAGCCAGGACCAGGCCGATGATGCCCAGCGAGTAAAGGCCGTTCCCGAACGCCAAGCCGATGATGGTCACAAACCACAGGGCCGCCGCGGTCGTCAGCCCCCGGACGACGTTGCCTTCGCGCAGGATGGCTCCGGCGCCCAGAAAGCCCATGCCCGTCAGGATGCCGGCTGCCAGGCGTGCCGGGTCGGGCCGCCAGACTGTGTTGGGGAGGATCGTCTGTGTCAGCAGCGACTGGGAGAGGAGCATTGCCAGTGCGGCTGCGATGCAGACCAGCATCGTCGTCCGCAGACCGGCTGCCCGCCCGTGGGACTCGCGTTCCAGGCCGACAACCCCTCCTGCGATCGCGGCCAACCCGAGCCGCAACACTATCACTTCCCACGAAACCGGCGCATCCACAGCGTTCTCCTTCCCTTGGCAACCCCGCAGCCGATCCTGGACGGCGAATCGTCCGGAACCTCCGTCTTCTAACTTCTGTCTTCTAACTTCTGACCTTCGACTTTCCCCCTCACCACTGCGCCTCTTCGAAAGCGCCCAATGCTCCTTTTTTCGGCATAGGGAGCATGGAAAGCATAGCCTGCGCAAGTTTCGCATCGCCTGGTCCGGCAACGCGGATGTTCAGGGGCGAGCCCTTAAGCAGTGTGATCTGGTCGATGGGCAGCTCCTGGCCCGTGGCGGCAATCTGCTCAATCGACTTCCGGCTGAAGGCCTGGGGGGTGAGCAGTTGCATGAACTGGTCGGCCGCGAAAACCGCGACGCCGCGGCGGTGCTCATCGAGCTGTACCAGTGGGGCGGGGGCCGGGGTGGCGAGGGTGACGGCATCAGCCTTCTCGGCCTCAGCAAAGAGGGCGTCCAGATCGGTATACGGGACGATCGGCCGGGCGGCGTCGTGGACGATCACGTGCGTGATGTCGTCCGCCAGCGTCGGTACGGCTGCGGCGATCTGCTTAACGCGCGTCACGCCGCCGGCGACGACCTTGACGCCCGAGAAGCTCAGGTGAGCCCCGTGGCGGCGCTTGGCTTCATCAGCCATCTCTTCGATGAAGACGGCCTGGATCTGCTTAACCTCGTCGCGGTTAAGGAACAGCTCGATGCTGCGAAGGAGGGCCTCGCGGCCATCGATCTTGACGAAAGCGCCGCCGGCTTCGGCAGCCTGACCGGAGGGGGCGGCAGTCACGAGGATCACACTGAACTTGGCCATGGGAAGCTCCTTCGAACGCCGAATGCTGATCGGGGTTTCAAATCCGGGATTTCAAATTTCAGATCTCAAATGCCGGACCATCGGTCTCTGGTGCCCATGATCAGCCGCTTATGGGGGGTGTCAAGGCGGCAGATCGACGGATGACGGGCTGCGTCGGGCCCGTCCTGTTGGACAGCCGGCTGGGTGGACAGGTTAGCTGGCGGTTTGGGTTGGTTACAGGTGAAGTGCCGGCTTGGTCGATGGGCGTGTGCGCGCCCATGCGCAAAGGCGCGCAACGACGGGCGATGAATGGCTGTGCACGTTCGATGCGGCAGCCGGCATCCTTCAGCCCGCTGCGTCTCAACCCCATCCCGATACCACCGGCCCCATCCAGCCGATACACTGGCGGCATGGACGATCAGGTCGAACGCGTGCTGATCACCGAGCAGCAGATCCAGGCTCGTGTGCGCGAACTGGCGCAACAGATCACAACCGACCATGCTGCATTTTCCGAAGTCATGATCATCCCGATCCTGACCGGGGCGATGATTTTCTGTGCCGACCTGATCCGCCATATCCCGATCGCCATGCGGATCGGCTTGATGACCGTCAGCAGCTATCCCGGCCAGGCAACGCAGACGCAGGGATCGCGCCTGGTGGGCGAGCAGCTTGGGGATATCGAGGGCCGGCATGTCGTCCTGGTCGATGACATCCTGGACAGCGGCGGCACGCTGGAGCTTGTTCTGCCGATGCTGCAGAAGCGCAACCCAGCCAGCTTGAAGGTGTGCGTCCTGCTGCGCAAGGACCGCCCCACGGCACGGCGGGTGCAGGCTGACTATGTCGGATTCGACATCCCCGATGAGTTCGTCGTGGGATACGGTCTGGACTATGATGACTACTACCGCAACCTGCCGCAGATCGTGACGCTGCGGAAGGGATAGATGCCCGGACAGGCGATGATCGGATTGCTGCGACAGCTTCGCGTGTGGCCCACTCTGCTGCGGCGGTGGTGGGGACGGCCGCGCCTGCAGACGGTCTGCCCGTCGGAGAGCGGCGCGGCGGCGGCTCCATTCGAAGAGGCAGCCCCCAGCTCGCTGGTGGTGCTGCTGACGCGACATATCCTCAACGACGGCGAGCTGGTGATCCTCCTGCTCAAGCCGTCGTACTGGTTCATCGTGCTGCAGTCGCTGCGGTTCATCGCTGGCGTGCTGATCGTGGTGATCGCAGCCCGGCTGTATCGTGAGAACCTGCCGGCGGCGACGGAGTTTCACGTTTTTTGGGCCGGCGTGACGGCAATCCTGGGCCGGCTGACCTGGAGCGTGCTGCAATGGATGGGGCGGTTCTATGTATTGACCGACCTGCGGATCGTCCGCCTGCAGGGCGTGTTTGCTGTGGACATCTTTGACTGCCCGTTGCGCAAGGTTGCGCGTCTTCGGCGCGTGACCACAACGCGCGAGCGGCTGCTGGGATTGGGGTCGATCGAAATCATCCCCTTCGATGACCGCCTGCCGATCGGCCTATGGCAGACGATCGCACGGCCGCGCGAGGTGTATCAGGAGATCGTCAAAGCCATCAACCGCGCCAAGCAGCGGGGGATGGACATGGAGTGAGGTGAAGTTTGGCTGACTCGGACGTAACGCTGCGGTCGCTGACGGAACTGGCGCTGCGGTTCCGCGATGAGCGGGACTGGAAGCAGTTTCATACCCCCAAGGACCTGGCGATCAACCTCGCCATCGAAGCGGCGGAGGTAATGCAACTGGTCCAGTGGAAGAACGGCGCCGAGCTGGATGCCCATCTGCGCGAGAAGAAGGAAGACTTGGCTGACGAGCTCAGCGATGTGCTGCACAGCGTGCTCCTGATGGCCGACGAGCTGGGGATCGACCTGGGCGAAGCGTTCGTTCGCAAAATGCGAAAAAACGAGGCGAAGTACCCGGTCGAAAAGGCCCGCGGCCGGTCGACGAAATGGCGGGATCTGGGGTGATCTCGGGGGAGCGACAAAGCAGCAAAGAGGCTGGGCAACGTCGCGGTTGCGGTGGCGAAACCGCGGTGCCCGCACGCCACGGCGGAAGGCCGCCAGAACCGTCAACCGCCCGTAATCCGTACCACGGATTAACCTCACACGTTCGGTGATTTGCGGTCCCCCAATCATTGAAATTGTATGTCTTTATCCTAAACTCCGCCTCCAACACTGGTCGCCCGCCGCCGGGCGTTACGCTTTCTACGACAGGAGTTCACCCCATGCCTCTGATGACCACCAAGCCGATGTTCGACCTCGCCTATGACGGCGGATTCGCGATCGGCGCGTTCAACGTCAACAACATGGAGATCACCCAGGGCATCATCGAAGCCTGCGCGGCTGAGCAGAGCCCGCTGATCCTCCAGATCTCCAAGGGCGCCCGTAAGTATGCCAACATGACCTACCTCCGCCACATCATCCAGGCGGCGGTTGAAGAGCATCCGGAGCTGCCCATCGCCATCCACCTGGACCATGGTGACACGGTCGACCTGGTGGAGACCTGCATCAAGGACGGCTTCACCAGCGTCATGATCGACGGCTCGCATCACCCGTATGAGGAGAACGTCGCGCTGTCGAAGAAGGCGGTTGAAGTGGCTCACGCCGCTGGCGTGACCGTCGAAGCCGAGCTGGGCATGCTCGGCGGTATCGAGGAAGACGTCGTCGGCCTCAATGCCGAGGAGTATGAGAAGAACATCGAGAAGTTCCTGACCGATCCGGACCAGGCGGCTGACTTCTGGAAGCGCACCGGTATCGACAGCCTGGCGGTCGCCATCGGCACCAGCCACGGCGCCTACAAGTTCAAGCACGAAGCCAAGCTCGCGTTCAAGCGCGTTGAGCAGATCATGAAGACCTGCCCCGGCCTGCCGCTGGTCATGCACGGCAGCTCGTCGGTTCCGCAGGAGTTCATCGACCTGGTCAACAAGTACGGCGGCGCCATGCCCAACGCCAAGGGCGTGCCGGAAGACCAGATCAACTACGCCGCCAAGAACTACGGCGTCTGCAAGGTCAACATCGACACCGACCTGCGACTGGCGCTGACGGCCAAGATCCGCGAGGTCTTCGCCACCAAGCCGGCTGAGTTCGACCCGCGCAACTACCTTGGCCCGGGCCGCGAAGCCATCATCAGCATGGTCCGCCGCAAGGTCGGCCCGACGGTGCTCAACAGCGCCGGCAAGGCCGAAGCCGTGATCAAGCACTGGGAGAAGCTCGGCAAGCCCGTGCCGAAGTACTACCAGAAGTAAGCCTGATGCGGCGAAGTGCTGCCGCATGGGAAGGCTGCGGAAGCTTTTCCCTGATCTGGAAGCCAATCACCCGAGCCCCGCGTTCCAAAGACGCGGGGCTCGATGCTTGTCTGCCAACGCTCCAAGGGTGCATGGCAAGGCGCCCCGGAATATCCTCATCCACAACTGCGGCGTGATCGATCACCGCAAGACGTGGGATATTGTGGAAAGTGGATTGCCGGTGCTTCAGCGCGAAGTGAAAGCGCTGCTGGCGGGCTCATGATCGCCGCGGGCCCTTCCTGCGAAACGCAGTTTGCCCCTTACACCATCTCACCCACGTCCAGCCGATACTTCCGCATCTTCTTGTAGAGCGTGGTGCGGTTAATGTTGAGCTCAGCGGCGGTGGCCTGGCGGTTCCAGTTGTTACGCTTGAGGGCGGCTTCGATGATCCGCCGCTCGGGAATCTCGAGGGCCTTCTGCAGCGGCATAGGGGGCAACAGCTCCTCAGCCGCCATCGAGGCTTCCACGACCGGCGCGCGGTGCACATGATGCCGGATGGACTCCGGCAGGTCGTCGACGTCGATCTGGGGCCGGCGACAAAGCACGACCGCCCGCTCGACGGCGTTCTCCAGCTCGCGCACGTTGCCCGGCCAGTCGTACCGCTGCATCGCGGCCATGGCCTCGGGCGTGAAGCCGGTGATGCTCCGGCCCATCTCGCGGCAGTGACGCCGGAGAAATGCCCCAGCCAGCAGGGGGATGTCGCCCAGCCGCTCGCGCAGCGGCGGCAATTTGATCTGAACGACGTTGATCCGGTAGTACAGATCCTGGCGGAACTCGCCGCGACGCACCAGCTCCTCCAGGTCGACATTCGTCGCGAGAATCACGCGCACATCGACCGTCTTCGTCTCGGTCGAACCGACCGGCTCAAAGGCCTTCTCCTGCAGCACGCGCAGCAGCTTCACCTGCATCGCCGGCGAAGCCGAGTTGATCTCATCGAGAAACAGCGTGCCGCCCTGGGCTGCCAGGAACCGTCCCTGCTTGTCGGCGATCGCGCCGGTGAACGCGCCTTTGACATGCCCGAACAGCTCAGACTCCAGCAGCGATTCGGGCAATGCGCCGCAGCTCACCTCAACGAACGGCATCTGCCGCCGCGGCGAGCGGTGGTGGATCGCGCGCGCGATCAGTGACTTGCCCGTACCCGATTCGCCGTTCATCAACACGGTCGTCTTCGAATCGGCGACGGCTTCGACCAGGTCGAAGACCTTGAGCATCTTGTGGTCATGGCCGATCACGTTGTCCAGGCCGAAGCGCATGTCGAGCTGCTGCTTGAGCGACTGGTTCTCAAACAGCAGCGCCTGCTGTCGGGCTGCCTTTTCGACGACTACGCGGATTTCCTCATCGACGATCGGCTTGGTGAGATAGTCGAACGCGCCGTTACGCGTCGCCTCAACGGCGCCCTCGATCGACCCGTAGCCGGTGATGACGACGACGACGATATGCGGAAACCGCCGCCGCACATCACGCAGGAACTCGATCGGCCGCACGCCCGGCATGTTGATGTCCGCCAGCAGCAGGTCGATCGGCTTGCCTTCCATGATGGCTATCGCCTCGCCGGGGTCGTCGGTGGTGACGACCTCGTATCCCTCGCGTCGCAGGAACTGGCCGAGCGACTGGAGGATGATGCGATCCTCATCCAGGATCAGCAGGCGAGCGTTGGGCGTGTCATTGGCTTGCAGCATTCCGATAATGCTCCGTGTGTGAAACAGCCGGGGGCATCGCCGGCTGGCGATGATGCCGCCGGACAACGCGGTGTCTCTTTTTGTCATCGGCAGGATCAGGCGTTGACGCGAATCGACGCGGGTTATCATCTGACGATAGAAGCGGGCGGGGGAGGGGATCGCGCCTTATCGGACCTCATCGCGGGCGCACAGGCCGCAAGTTGCAGGATTCTTGCCCCGAAACAAAAACAGCGCACCAATGGTCCCGGTCGCGTATAAGATCCACCATGCCGCGCCCCATGCCCCGGGGAATGGACACTCCGGCGGGCGCAGCCGCCCATGCAGAAAGGATGACAGGCCGTGAAAGTTTCCGTTCCCAGGGAGATCAAGTCGGATGAATACCGCGTCGCCCTGATGCCCGTCGGCGTTGAGGCGCTGGTCAAGGCCGGCCACGAGGTCTTCGTCGAGACGCAAGCCGGCGTCGGCAGCGGGTTCTCCGATGCCGCCTATGCCGCCGTGGGCGCCAAGATCGTCCCCACGCACGAGGAAGCGATCACGCTTGGTGATCTGGTCCTGAAGGTCAAGGAACCGTTGCCCCAGGAGATCAGCCTGCTGCGCCCGGGGCAGATCGTGTTCTGCTACTTCCACTTCGCAGCCGACGCGCAGCTCACGCAGGCTTGCCTGGAGAGCGGTATCACCGCCATCGCCTATGAGACAATTCGCGACAAGCGAGGCGGCTTGCCGCTGTTGACGCCCATGAGCGAGATCGCCGGGCGCCTCGCGCCGCAGGAGGGGGCCAAGTACCTGGAAAAGCCGATGATGGGCCGCGGCATTCTCCTGGGCGGTGTGCCGGGTGTGGCGCCGGCGCGCGTGATGATCCTGGGCGCCGGCATCGTGGGCACATGCGCCGCCAGGGTCGCCGCCGGCTTGGGGGCGGATGTCGTCCTCATGGACATCAATCTGGAGCGGCTGCGCTATCTCAATGATGTGATGCCCGCCAACGTGCGGACGATCTTCTCCGATCCGCATACGATCGCAGAAACCATCTCCGAGGCTGACCTGGTCATCGGCGCGGTCCTCATCCCCGGCGCCAAGGCCCCACGCCTGATCACGCGCGAGCATCTCAAGCAGATGAAAAACGGTGCCGTCATCATCGACGTGGCCATCGATCAGGGCGGCTGCGTCGAGACATCGCGCCCCACGACGCACGCCCAGCCTACGTTCGTCGTGGAAGGCGTCGTGCACTACTGCGTCACCAACATGCCCGGCGCTGTCGGTCGCACGAGCACGATCGCGCTGTGCAATGCCACGCTGCCGTACATCCTCAAGATCGCCAACCTCGGGTTTGAGAAGGCGGCGATCGAGGACCCCGGCTTTGCCGAGGGGATCAATCTCGTGGCAGGGCGGATCACCAACTCAGCCGTCGCCGAGTCGCTGCAGATGCAGTATCAGCCGCTGCGCAGATCGGGATCATGACGTTCAGGACGGTCGGTCTCAGTCGTTTCGCGACATTGCTGTGTCAGCTTTCCCCGAGCGGGTACAGTGGGCTATAGTCAACTGCGTTGACCGACTATCGCCCATATGCGCACGGCTGGGACGGTGACCGATGGCAATGGCCGCAACATGAACTGGCCGGCCCGAGGCTTCAATCTGAAGGACCCCGACAACAACGAGATCCACATCGAACAGCCGCTTTGATGCGGTGGGAGAGGTTCGCAATGTCCACCC
>CALEKX010000020.1 GCA_937904525.1 uncultured Phycisphaerales bacterium | reverse complement strand
AGGATCTCGGCGTTCGGACGGTTGAGATCCTTCGCTACGCTCAGGATGACGATTTGGGGCGACTATCGCCTATGTTGATGCATAATGTTGGCGACGCCCGCGCCACAAAGAAGCCGAACTCACGCATCAATCACCAATCACCACGCATCACCCTCCGCGCTCTCTGCGGTGAGCTACTTCTCAATCGAGATGTCCGTGAAGAAGATCCGCCGGTTGCCCGTGCGGTGCTCGGTGCTGAGGGTGACGCCTTCGAAGGTCTGGTAGGCTTCCCAACTGAACATCGTGCGCTTCTCGGGGGTGGGCATGTAGATCCACCACTCGATCAGCTTCGTCTGCGGGTTGACGAACAGCTCATACTGATCGCCCGGCGTCAAGCCGACGTTCTCGAAGCTCAGGTGCAGGATCTCGTACTCGCGCCCGTCATGCTGGCGCGTGCCGAGGTGCGCGAGCTTCACGCCGCCATCAGCCAGCTTCAGCGGCGCCAAAAGCCAGTATGCATCGTTGGTCCAGCGCGCAAACGCGGCCTTGGCGTCGGCATCGTCGCCGGGATTGGCCAGATCGACCGTCACGGTCTTGCCGTTCCACATCACCGTATCCGTGCCGGCGACGCGATCCCAGTCGTGCTTCGCCGACATGGCGATCTTGCCGTCAGCTTCGACGTTGAACGTGAAACGGATGCGCTTGACCTGCTCCCATGCCTCGATCCCCGACGCAGCCATCACCTCGTCGGCCAGCTTGCGGGCGCGCTCGTCGGCCAGGGCGACGGCGCTCAGCAGCAGGACCAGTACGGCAGTCCATCGGATCGCTTGCATGGCGAGGCTCCTTATTTGAAGCCGCGACGCCGCTGGCGGGAGTAGCGCGCCAGGGCGTCTTCGATGATCGGATAGGCATTGGCCGCCGGCTGGATCTCGTCGACCTCGACGGCTTTGCCTTCGAGCTGCTTGTAGTCCTGGAAGAAGCGGCGGAGCATGTTCAGCCGATGGGGCGGCATCTCCGCGGCTTCGCGATAGCTGTTGAACTCCGGATCATCGGTGCAGACGGCGATGATCTTGTGGTCCTTCTTGCCGGCATCGACCATGGTCATCAGACCGATCGTGCGGGCGCGCAACAGCGTCAGCGGCACCACTGTCTCCTGGCAGAGCACCAGCACGTCCAAAGGATCGTCGTCCTCAGCCAGCGTCTGCGGGATGAACCCGTAGTTGGCGGGGTAATACACCGCCGAGTAGAGCACACGGTCCAACCGGATCAAGCCGCTGGCCTTGTCCAGCTCGTACTTCACGCTCGATCCGAACGGAATCTCGATAATGCTGTAGAATTCCTCGGGGATATTCTCGCCCGGTGTCACATCGTGCCACGGATGAATCATGATGCTGGGATTGTAGCCAAGCTCACAGAAATGTCAGCCCGCTGGTGCAAAATGGCGGATCGACCGCCACCGCAGCCGGCAGGACCGACCCAATCCGGCCCCTCTCGGCGCCGCCCCGACCATCAGCATCATCGCCTGCAGGCGCTCATCCGCCGGCCCGGCGACGCTGCTCAGCCCCGATGTTACGCCTGGGCAGCCGCGACGGTTTGCGGCCTGGCAGCCGCCAGCGACGATGCCGGCAGCAGGTAGGGATCATCCATCCGCCGCAACCGCACCGCAAAGACCACGCACAGCACCCACATCAGCACAAAGTGCCAGAACGTCGTGCCCCAGGCATTGATCCAGTCCGCCCCCTCGTCCTCGAACAGCCCCTTGAGCACATCGCCGCTGGTCGCATAGACCAGGAAGAAGGTGATGACAAACACCCACCCCGCGATCGTCGTGAATCGCGAGCTCAGACGCGAGCGGAAGATCGCATACGCCACCGCAAAATGCGCGATCAGCAGGTGGACGGCATGGTGATCCCACGTCCGCTGGCTGAACAGCAGCATCGCGGCGCAGATCATGCCGTAGTGCAGCGCCCGTCGGCCATCCTCGCGCCCCAGCCGCCGCCAGCCGATGGCCCAGGCCATCACGGCCATCATCGCCAGTTGGATCGCCCGCAGGATCCATCGCGCCGCTTCTGGCGTGAGGTGGGCGATGGCGATGCTGCGGTGCTCCGGCTCCTCGAATGGGCTGAGGTCCGCATCCCACATGTAGTTGCTGTACGGGCCGTCAATGAACAGGCGCGCGATCATCCCCGGTAGCGACTGGTTGTTGTGCGTCGGCCACCACTGTCCGCCAAGCGTGGCTGGGTAGATGACGTGCTGCCACCAGGACGTCAGGTCCAGCATCAGCCGATCCCATCCGACCAGCACCGCCGGCGACAGCACCATCAGCGGCAGGGCGATCGCCGTGGAAATCAGTAATTTCCATTGCCGCTGATAGGCCCAGTAGGCCACGAACAGCGCCGGCGTCATCTTCAGGCAGATCGCCAGCGCGAGCGCAACGCCGGCCAGGCCGTCGCGCCCGCGCCGGTACAGCCACAGGTGCAGCACGATCGCCAGCGCCGTGAAGACATTGGTGTTCCCGTGCGATTGATCGCTGAGATAGAAATCCCACGTGGCGACAATGCCCAGCAGGGCTAAACCGGCTGAGAGGCGCCGATCTCCGTGCATCACCACGCGCATGGCCATCAGGACCGCCGCCAGCCAGGCAGCCATCTTCGCCACGGCGAACGCCAACGCCATCGCCGCGGGGGGCAGCAGCACAAACGGCGTCAGCAGCACGACGACAAACGGCATGTTGGGATGCATCGCCGGCCAGCCGGCGCGGTCGCGCGTGTCGGGCTGGTCCGGTGGCAATGGCGGGAGATAGATGTCCTTCCCCTCCCAGAAGGCTTCGATATCGCGCGCCCATCGGCCGATGGCGCCGCGCCAGGTCTTGTCGCGCTCTTCGCCACGCAGGCGGGCCTGTTCGACCTTTCGCAGCGTCCGCAGCGTGTCGGCTTCAAACTTGATCACCGGAATGAGCAGCATCAGCCCGACCAGAACATAGCCGGCGACGCGTTTCCACCCGCCCGGGCCGGGCGAATGCAGGTACGGCAGATAATGACGCAGCTCCGGTTGCAAACGAGTTCCTTGATGAACCGATTGGGCAGACTAGAAATCTGATAACCGATGATCCGCTGGACGTCGAGGTCCCGGCATCGCGAAGAGCGGGATCATCCAATCCCAAGATCCTCACCGCCAGAAGTCATCGTGAGGGAAGCGAAGGATCTGGTGCGCCAGGCACAGTTGAAATCCTTCGCTGCGCTCAGGATCACTCCTGAGGCGACGGACTTGACGAGGCATGGCCGCGCTCCGTCAGTTGCAGATCCGCTGAAGCCACGGCTGTGGCGAACGTCGGGCTGGCGGGGTTGAGGTACTCCGTCAGCCGGTCGCCGTCGAGGTCGATCTCGCCGGCCACGGCGTAGTCCGCCGGCACGACCGGGGCAGCCGGGGCTGTGTCGTCACCGATCTCCCGCGGCGAGCGGATCACCCAGACGCGATCCACCAGGCCCGATCGGAAAAATCCCTCAGCCAGCGTCGGCCCGGGTTCGACCAGCAGATGCGTCGGCGACCACGGCTGAAGCGCGGCGATCACCTGGTCCAGGCGCAAGCGGCCCTCATCGTCCGTCGGTACAGGGATGAGCGTGACAGCCTGCGGGATGGGCTCAGCCGGCTGGTCGGCGCCGGGGGCATGGAAGACCAGCACATCGTCCTTCGCCGTGCGCACGAGCTGCGACGTCGGCGGCAACCGGAGCTGCGAATCCAGCACCAGCCGCAGCAGCGGCCGCGCTTCAGGCACATGGCGGGCCGTCAGCAGCGGGTCATCCTTCAGGACCGTGTTGATCCCCACCATGATCGCGTCGCAGCGGGCGCGCAGATGATGGATCACGCGATACGACCGCTCATTGCTGATACGCACGCGCACGCCGCCCGGGCCGGCAATGCGGCTGTCGGCGCTTTGAGCCCATTTGAGCGTGATGTACGGCCGGTTGAGCAACTGACGGGCGACGAACGGCGCGATCAGTTGCCGGCAGCGGGCTTCGAGATCGGAGATATCGACGGTGACGCCGGACTGACGAAGCAGGGCGACGCCCCGTCCGTTGACCTGGGGGTTGGGATCGAGGCAGCCGATGACCACCCGCCCGACGCGGGCTTCAACCAGCCTCGGGGCGCAGGGCGGCGTCTTCTTGTTGGTGTGCGAGCACGGCTCGAGCGTGACGTACACCGTCGCGCCCTCGGGCGATTCGCTACAGGCGGCAAGGGCCGCCGGCTCGGCGTGCGGGCCGCCGTAGAGGGCGTGATACCCTTCGCCGATGATCCGGCCATCGCGTGCGATCACACAGCCGACGGTCGGATTCGGCTCGACGCGCCCCCGGCCGGCTATCGCCAGCTCGATGGCACGCTCCATCAGGGCCCGATCAAGCTGTCGATCCGCAGGGGACATGGCGGTCACGCCTCGGTTGGGGCGGGCTGTTTGCCCGCCTTCGCGGCTTTGGCGGTGGCGAAATGCAGATACACGCTGTGGATGGCCAGCAGCGCCACGCCAACGCACAGCAGCGAGTCGGCCACATTGAAGATCCACGGGAACACAGCCCGGCCTTCCCCGGGATAGTTCAGCAGGGGGATCGTCCACGTCCCCGGCCAGGTCCAGTTCGGCAGGGCGTAGATCATGTCACGGACATACCCGTAGACCAGCCGGTCGTACATGTTCCCCAGCACGCCCGCCAGCAGCAGCCCCAGCACACACTGGTAAAACCGCTGCCGATCGCTGGTGGCAAACAGGTACGTCAAAAAAACGATCGCCACCAGCGAAATCAGCAAGAACAGCCAGCCTTTGCCCTGTCCGATGCCGAATACGGCTCCGTAATTCACCGTCACCTGGAAGTGCAGCCAGTCGGGGATGAACGCGTACGTCCGCGACTCTGCCACCTCCACCCGTCCGCTCGGCAGGGTCACCATCGACACCGCCAGCGTCTTGAACGCCCATACCTTCGTCGCCAGGTCGATCGCAATGCCGATTACCGTCGTGCCGATATACAACAGGACGGCGGCGGGCGACCGGAAATTCTCCAACGGCAGATACCGCATAGACCGGCAGATGATAGAGCCGCAGGCCGCGATGGCAAAGCATATCTCCCGTGAGCGTGCGGGGGGGCTCGCTTTCCGGCCCAGCCGGCTCGCTGTACACTCGACGCATTCCTGAGATGGGAGACGACAACGTGCCGCACAAAGTGCTTGCAGTCATCAGCGTGCTGGGCAAGGACCAGAAGGGGGTCGTCGCCCAGTTCGCCACCTACATTGCCGAACGGGGCGTCAACATTGAGGACATCGAACAGCGCGTCGTCCGCGGATTCTTCGTGATGGACATGCTGGTCGATCTGCAGGACCTCAACTGCGATCTGTCGGAGCTGATCACCGGCCTGCTGGGCCTGGGCCGCAAGATCGACATGGAAGTGCGCGTCCATCTGCACAGCGAGCGGGCGCGCAAACGCATCGCGGTGCTCGTCAGCAGGGAACCGCACTGCCTGGAGCAGCTGATCGCCGACCTCAAGGGCGGCCGCCTGCATGGCGACATCGTCTGCGTGCTGGCCAACCATCCCGACCTCGAGCCCATCGCGAAGGAGGCGGGGCTGCCGTTCGAGTGGAAAAGCGCTGATGACCGCGAGGCGCACTTCAAGTGGCTGGGCGCATCGCTGCGAAAGCATCGAGCCGATCTGGTCGTGCTGGCGCGGTATATGCGCATCCTCCCGCCCGAGCTGGTGCGGGAGTTTAAGAATCGGATCATCAACATCCATCCGTCGCTGCTGCCGTATTTCCCCGGAGCCGCGCCGTATCGCCAGGCGTACGAAAGCGGCGTGCGCGTGCATGGGTGCACGGCGCATTTCGTGACCGAGCAGCTCGACCAGGGACCGGTCATCCTGCAGGACGTGTTCCACATCAACGTCGGCGAGGACAGCCTCGAAGACGTCAAGGAAAAGGGCCTGCGGCTGGAAGGCCAGGTCCTGTCGCGCGCCGTGCAGTTGTTCCTGGATGAAGAACTGGTCGTCGTCGACGGCAAGGTGATCTTCAAGCCGGGCATCAGCCGGTTCGTGGCGGCGCATCTGGACTCCAAGGAGCCGGCGCCGCAGGCGGAAGGTTCGTAAATCGTGAGCATGACGGGCCGATCTGACATCCGCGTCGCTCCCGGCTATCAGGCCGTCTTGCGCCAGGTCGGCCTCGACGGCGATGCCGTCTTCGAGGATCCGCGCATCCACTGCTGGCGCGATATCCGCGAGCGGCAGAACTGCACGCTGGATGAGACACTCGGCGACGGCAGGGCGATCCGCCTGCACATCAAGCGCTTCAAGCGCCCGGGGGACGATGGCGCGCAGGCGGAGGTGCGCGGGATTCAACTGCTGCAGGAAAGCGGCATCGCGACGGTGCCGCTGGTGGCATGGGGGCATAGCTCGGCTGGGCGGGGATTCATCATCACCGAGGATTTGGCTGGCTTTCGCGATGCCGAGCAGGCGGTGCGCGCCGGCTTGCCGCTGGATCGGCTGATCTCGCCGATCGCCGCGATGTCCGCCCGCCTGCATCAAGCCGGCCTGCATCATCGCGATCTGTATCTGTGCCATTTCTTCGTGCGCGTGGAGGCAGAACAGGTAGAGCTTCGCCTGATCGACGCAGCCCGCGTCTCCCGACTGCCGCGGTGGTTTGCGCGGCGGTGGATCATCAAGGACCTTGCGCAGCTCATCTACAGCCTGCAGCAGGTCGACGCGACGGCGGACCAACAGCAGCGCCTCCTCGCGGAATACGCAGCCGCCCGCAAGCTGGCGAGCGTCGACCGCCTCCAGCGGAGCATCGCGCGCAAGGTCCGGCGCATCGCTGCGCATGACCAGCGACTCCGCCAGCGCGACCCGACGCGCAATGTCTCCATTCCAACATAAGCGCGGGCGGTTGAGCGCAACGGCCAGCCTGCTACGATGGCACCACGTCGTGCGACGATTTGTTTCGGGAGGAGCAACTGATGGCGCAGCGTCGATTTGTGGCATTTGACCTGGGGGCTGAGAGCGGACGGGCACTGGTGGGGCGGCTGGCCGATGGCCGGCTGGAACTGTCCGAGAAACACCGTTTCACCAATCCGATGGGCCGCATGAACGGCCACCTGCATTGGGATCTGCTGGCGCAGTGGGAGCATCTCAAAGCCGGTTTGAAAGCCGTCGTGGCGGAGGGCGAGCCGATCGACGGCCTGGGCGTCGACACCTGGGGCGTCGACTACGGCCTGCTCGATGAGAAGGGGGAGCTGCTCGGCCTGCCGTACAACTACCGCGACAGCCGCACCGACGGCGTGATGGACAAAGCCTTCGCCCGCGTCAGCCGCGACGAGATCTTCCGCGTCACCGGCATCCAGTTCATGCAGCTCAACACGCTGTTCCAGCTTATCGCCCACCACCAGCATCAGCCGCGCCTCTTCGAGCAGGCTGCCACGATGCTCTTCATGCCGGACCTGTTCAACTACCTGTTCACCGGCGTCAAGAAGAGCGAATACTCTATCGCCACGACCAGCCAGATGTACGACCCGCGCCGCCGCGCCTGGGCGACCGACATGCTTCAGGCGCTCGGTTTGCCGACGCATTTCCTGCCGCAGATCGTGCCGTCGGGAACCGTCCTCGGCCCGCTCAGCGGCCAGGTGATCGACGAATGCGGCGCAAAGTCAGCCATCCCCGTGATCGCGCCCTGCTGCCACGACACCGGCAGCGCCGTCGCCGCCGTTCCGGCGGAGGGCCCAAGCATGGGCGAGGGCGGGAGCAACTGGTGCTACATCTCATCCGGCACGTGGTCGCTGATGGGCGTCGAGCTCAGCGAGCCGCTCATCAATGACAAATCGCTCAAATACAACTACACCAACGAGGGCGGCATCGGCGGGACGATCCGTTTCCTCAAGAACATCATGGGGCTGTGGCTGGTGCAGCAGTGCCGGCGGCAGTGGATGTCGGAAGGGCGGAACCTCGGCTATGCCGAACTGACGGACATGGCCCGCCAGGCCGCGCCGCTGCGCTCGCTGGTCGATCCGGATCATGCCCCGTTCCTCTCGCCCGGCGACATGCCCGGAAAGATCGCCGAGTTCTGCCGCACGACTTCCCAGCCGATCCCGCAGGACCCCGGAGCGTTCGTCCGCACCTGCCTGGAAAGCCTGGCATTGACCTATCGCCGCACGCTCGAGGGGCTGGAGGAGATGCTCGGCCGGCGGATCGACGTGATCCACATCGTCGGCGGCGGCACGCAGAACACGCTGCTGAACCAGATGACAGCCGACGCCTGCGGTCGCGTCGTCGTGGCTGGCCCGATCGAAGCCACCAGCATCGGCAATATCCTCGTGCAGGCGATGGCGGTGGGCGACATCCGCTCGATCGACGAAGCCCGCGCCATCGTCAAGCGAAGCTTCCCCGTCACCCGCTACGAACCCGGCCCCAGCGCCGCCTGGGACGAAGCCTACGCCCGCTACCTCCGCCTCCGCGCGGAGTGATGTTGATGCGTCTCATGCGAAGCAGCGAAGCACGCGACGGGCAGGCGAGCGACGAAGGGAACATGCCCGCATCGGCTTCATGTCGGGGCACATGGCCCTTTATCCCTGTCTCCCTGGACGGTCGCGCCGCGGTGGTGTTTTTCACCGCGGAGACGCGGAGGAAATTCGAGAGTGCGCGGGCTGGTAGCCTGTGGCACGGATTAC
>CALEKX010000019.1 GCA_937904525.1 uncultured Phycisphaerales bacterium | reverse complement strand
GCTGCCCGCCGCCCGCTGCCTGCTAAAACCCAATACTCGCCCCGCCATCCACGGGCAGGACGACGCCCGTGACGAACTTCGCCGCCGGCGAGCAGAGGTACGTCGCGGCCCAGCCGATATCCTCGGGTTGGCCGAAGCGCGCCATCGGCGTGCGGCTGAGGATGCGGTTGCGGCGGGCCTCGTCACCCGCGAGGGCCTGATCGAGCATCGGGCTGGCGATCCAGCCAGGGGCGATCGCGTTCACGCGCACGCCATGCGGCGACAGCTCGGCTGCCAGCGTCCGCACCATGCCGACGTACGCGCTTTTGGCGGCTGCATAGGCAATCACGTTGGGGATGCCCAGGAAACTCGTCATCGACGCGGTAAACAGGATCGACCCCTCGCCACGTTCGATCATCCCGCGCGCCGCCGCCCGCGACAGGGCGAAGGCTGCCACCACGTGCGTGTTGAGCACGGTGAGAAACTCCTGCTCCGTCGTCTCGACCGCCGGCTTTTTCAGATGCACGCCGGCATTGTTGACCAGGATGCTCACAGGCCGGCCAGCCAGCTCCTCGGCTTGGGCGATCAGCCCGCCGGCAGACGCAGTATCCGTGATATCGGCAGCAATGAAACGCGCAGCCGATCCCAGCTCGCGCGCCGCGTCTTCCAGCACATCCCGCCGCCGGCCCACCAGCACCACGCGCGCCCCCGACGCAGCCATGCACCTGGCGATGCCCAGCCCCAAGCCGCTGCCGCCACCGGTAATCACGGCTACGGCCCCATCGAGGCGGAAGGGATTGGCAGGATCGTTGGAACCATGCGTGCTGCTGCTCATGCTCGACACCCCACTTCCAGCGACGGCGTGTCCTGGTGCTTGTACATGATGAAGTACTCCCGATGCCCCAGCGATTCGGGCTTGCTCGGCATGCCCGAGGCCACCTGGACGACGAGCTGCCCCAGCTCATCGGCGGCTTGATGAAGCGTCAGCTCACCGCTGAGCACGCGCCCGGCGTCGAAATCCATGTCCTCGTGCATCCGCCGATACGTGTGGCTGTTGCCCGTCACCTTGATCAAAGGCGAAATCGGCGATCCGATCACGCTGCCCCGGCCAGTGACGAACAGCACGAGCTGACACCCCGCGGCGATCAGGTCCATGATCCCCTCGGTGTCGTTCGGGTTCGTGTAGCCAAACTGCATGTAGTGCGGATCGGGCACGCTGTCCAGCAGCCACAGCCCCGGCCCCGGCGGCCGTTGTGAAACCTTGATCACCCCCTGGATCGGGCGCGATCCGCTCTTGGCAAATGCGCCCATCGACTTTTCTTCGATCGTCGTCAGCCCGCCGGCGAAATTGCCGGGCGAAACCGACCATTGCCGCACCGAGCGGCAGTAGGCTTCGGCTTTGTCGTATGTCGCGACAAGCTGCTGGCGCGCCTCTGGCGTCGCCGCACGCTGCGCCAGCACATCGCGCAAGCCGATCATCTCGACCACTTCCTCGAAAATCGCGATCCCGCCGGCATCGACGATGCGATCGAACAGCGCGCCCACCACCGGATTGCCCGCCAGGCCGCTGGTACCGTCGGAGCCGCCGCACTCACAGCCGATCGACAGATCGGCTACCGTCATCGGCACGCGCGGCGTCGTGGCGCGAAGCTGATCGCGCATCTGGCGCACGATCCGCTTGCCATGCTCGACGCTGGGGCGCGTTCCGCCGAGGTCCTGGATGTAGAACCAATCCGCCAGCCGGCCCGAGGCGCGCACGACCTCAGCCAGCTTCTTCGGCTGGGTGTATTCACATCCCAGCCCCACAGCCAGCACAGCGCCGACATTGGGATGCCGCGCCAACGCCAGCATCAGGTTCACGGCATACTGGTTGTCATAGCAGCCGGGAAAACCGATGACGTGCGTGTCGGTTTCGCCCTGGGCGATGGCGTGCGCCACGTGGCGCGCGCATTCGACCGTGTAGATCACGAGCACGATGTCGCGCACGCCCTTGCTGCCGTCGGGGCGCAGGTAGCCGCTCCAGGTTGTGCTCGTCCACTCAGGCATATCGCGTATCGGTGGCTGCGCCGCTGTGCAAATCGAGCGTGCTGCTGCGCTCGTCGAGGAAGCTGGCGCAATTGTTCAGGTGAACCCATTGTCCCGGGGCGATGTCGCGCGTCGCCCGGCCGATGCGCACGCCGAACTTGATGATCGGCTGATCGGCGGCGATGGCGCAAAGGGCGATCTTGTGCCCCGGCTCAATCACCTCGCGCGCTTCGATCTGCGTGACGTGACCGTCGCCCAGGACCGTGATCGTCGCCCCCGCCTCGGCGCGGTCCAACAGCGTCGCGACATTGTCGACGGCATGAACGACGAAGCTGCGAGGCGAGGCTGGCATGGTGCTCGTTTCAGATCAAGTGGCGCGGGCGTCTCGCCCGCGATTCGGAGCAGAAAACGCGGGCGAGACCAACATTATGCATCAACATAGGCGATGATCGCCCGTGCCACAGTCAGATCCTCGGCCAGCCTATGCTACCGCACGGAGAATGCAACACGGAACGGCTAGCGCGTCGACGGCTGAGCCGGTCACGTCTCTTCTTCATCCAACGCCTCAGCCGGATAGGTGATGCGCGTGCCCTCCACCTTCGCGAAGGGCGTGAGCTTGTGCGGTTTGGCGCTGGTCTTGCTCATGAGGTCGATGACCTGCCAGTTGCGGACCAGCAGGGCATCGGCGATGAGCGAGCGATGGCAGCGCCAGGGGACGGCTTCGGCGCACATGATCGCCGTCGGCTTGGCGCGGGCGATCTTGATCAGTTCCTTCAAGCCGGCTTCGAACGCCTTTGTCTGCATGTAATCGGCATAGCCGCGGAAGCTGGCGTTGCGCCAGGCGGTGTTGATCGAGTCAGCCTTCGTTCTGCGCAGGCCACCGAGCGCGGGCATCGGGTGGTATTCGATGCCCGCTTTCGCCAGATCCCTGCCGAGCGTCTCGGCATTGAACTGCGGCACGCGGCGCGACCGCGGCACGGTGCGCACATCGGCCAGCACGGCAACGCCGTGCGCCAGCAGGATCTCGATCAGCTCCTCCAGCGAACGCGTGGAGTGACCGATCGTGAACAGCGTCGGCTGCCGCCTGGGCATGGGCGCACCTCATCGGCAAATCCGGCGACTGCCCGTCGGACGACCGCGCATCCGGCGATGCGTCACTTGTGCGCGCCCGGCTGGTAGGAGCCCGGCACCTGGCGGAACGTGACCGCCAGGCGGTTCCAGCCGTTGATGGCGATGATCGCGCCCGTCAGGTCGACCAGCTCCTTCTCGGAAAAGACCTGTCGCACGCGCTGGTAGACGTCATCGGGCACGTGGGTCTGGCTGATCAGCGTGACGGTCTCGGTCCATTCCAAAGCCGCCCGCTCACGCTCGGTGTAGAAGGGCGTTTCGCGCCAGACGCTCAGCGCGTAGAGCCGCTGCTCGGTCTCGCCGGCGGCTCGGGCGTCTTTGGTGTGCATGTCGACGCAGTAGGCACAGCCGTTGATCTGCGACGCCCGCAGACGCACCAGTTCCAGAAGGCTTGGCTCGAGGCCCGTTTCGCGGACAGCCTGTTCGAGCCCGCGCATCGCCTGCACGATCCCCGGGCTGAGCTTGTAGTAATTCAAACGCGGTTGCATCTGTTCCCTCACTTCCCTTTCAGGTGGGTCAAATCGAGCAGTTGGGTGACTATAGGCAGGCGGTTTGGCAGGGGGGCTGGAGGAGCGAAATTTTCCCGATCGGGAATATTCTGGGCTGGGAACGTATTTTGGCGAGCGAATTTTACCGATCAGTAAAAATGTTGCCCCTTTCCGGTAGATAGCGAGTATATTTTACTGATCGGTAAAATCATGGAGATCCGGACCCCCGAACAGCTCGGCCAAGCCATCCGCGCCCGCCGCAAGGCGCTTGGCGCCACGCAAAGCGACGTCGCCCTGACAGCCGGCACGGGCCTGCGCTTCATCGTCGACCTGGAGAACGGCAAACCAACCTGCCAGCTAGGCAAGACGCTCGACGTGCTGCAGTCCCTGGGCCTGTCCATCACCCTGACCCCGCGCAGCGCTGCAGGCACAGGAGAGGAGCGATGAAACGGCTGATCGTCTATCTCCATGGCAGGGCGGTGGGCACGCTGGATCAAGATGAATCCGGCTTGCTGATCTTCCAGTACAGCGAAAGCTGGCTGGCTGCACCCGATGCCGTTCCGCTGTCGCGGTCGTTGCCGTTGCAAGCTGAACCCTTCAGGGGCAAACAGGCCCGCCCGTTCTTCGCCGGCATCCTTCCGGACGAGGGACCGCGCCAGCAGATCGCTGCAATTCTCGGCGTCAGCCAAGCCAATGACTTTGCGCTGCTCGAACGAATCGGCGGCGAGTGCGCCGGCGCTGTCAGCCTGTTGCCCGAAGATGTGCCCTTTCCTCCGGCAACCGAGCGACGTATCCACTGGCTTGAAGAAAACGCGTTGCGGGAGATTGTCGCAGAGCTGCCGAACCGTCCGCTGCTCGCCGGACGGGAGGGAATCCGGCTTTCACTGGCGGGGGCGCAAACCAAGCTGCCTGTCGTCGTCGACGGCGATGCTATCGGATTGCCCCTCGGCAACACGCCCAGCACGCACATCCTCAAGCCTCAACCCCAGCGATTCCCGGGGCTTGTCACCAACGAAGCCTTCTGCATGACGGTTGCCCGCGCGATCGGGCTGAATGTTCCTGCCATCGCCACACGAACCATCGGTAGCACGCCGTGCATCTTGGTCCAGCGATACGATCGGACTGTTCGCCCTGACGGCACGATTGAGCGCATCCACCAGGAAGACTTCTGCCAGGCGCTTGGGATTCCGCCGGAGCGGAAATATCAGCAGGAAGGCGGGCCGCTGGTTCGTGATTGCATCGCCTTGCTGCGCGATTGGTCGACAGCCCCTATCCTCGACATCCGCAGCTTCGTCGATGGGCTGATCCTGAACGTCCTCATCGGCAATGCCGATGCGCATGGGAAGAACTACTCATTGCTGTACCGCGATCGAGAGAGACGCCTTGCGCCGCTGTACGACCTGGTCTGCACGGTGGCGTGGCCGGAGCTTTCAACGACGCCGGCTATGAAGATCGGCAGGAGCAAGTCGATCGAGGCGATCACAGCGGCTCACTGGCAGAAGATGGCTGAGGAGACGCGACTGGGCTGGCCAATGCTGCGAAGCCGTATCGCCGAGCTGGCACAGAAGATGATCGTTGTCCTGAATGACAGCACCCTGCAGCGCAACACACCCGAACCCGCGATCGTCGATCGGCTGTCCGCACTTGTCGAGAAGCGCGCGTCATCCCTGATGGCGCGCGTCACGTGAAGTGGTGTGTCTTTCCCATTCCGCGCAACAGAAAGCCCGTTCAAGATAGGGTTAGCAAGAGTTAAGAGTTGGGTACCTTTGTACCCAAAAAAAGCCCCCGAAGGGGCATTTTTGGGTACAACAGGCCGCGTTCTTGGGCCAAAAAACGGGTTTTAGTACCCCCAAGGGGAGTCGAACCCCTGTCCCTTGGCTGAGAACCAAGTATCCTAGGCCACTAGACGATGGGGGCGTTTCGGCTGGGGTTGCCGAATTGTCTTACGAGTAATAGTCAAGCTTGTTCGATCCGTCAAGGCTTGGATGGCGCACCAGCCCGTGGAAGGGGGTGTTCGGCTGGGGTTGCGTCCAGGCCGTTGGGCGTATCGATGATGATCCAGTCGCTGCGGCCGTTGTCCAGCGGGACGTCCAGACGGTTGGGGCTGTCCGGGCTGATGGCCAGCAGCTCCTGCACCGACCAGTTCCCGCGATACACCCGCAAAAACGCGATCGTGCCGCTGTCAAACGCACCTTTCTGCGGGCCGATGACGATCGTCTCGCCCGGCTGAACCAACCCGCCCCATCGGCTGCCCGACAGGTGCGGGGCGTTGACGGCGATCTGCATCGGGCTGGCCCAGGCGGTCTCCATCGGCGGGCCATTTTTCACCAGACCGACGCTGATCGGCTCGTCCGTCTCATTCTTCACGCCGACGGTGAACGTGCCGTAGCTGCGGCAGCCGACGAGCATCACCATCGCCAGCAACATCATGCAAAGCTTGCCCAGCATGCGACGCTTCGGCTGGCTGGCAGCCGACGTGCCGTGCCCCGGCGCGTCCGCCGGCGGCTGGAGCACGATATTGTCGATCAACCGCGTGTTCCCCACCCGTGCCGCCACCGCCAGCAGCACCGGCCGATCCACCACCTCCACCGGCTTGAACGTCCGCGGATCCACCGCTGCCACATAGTCCACATTCATATGCTGCTCCAGCAGGCGTTTCTGTACCGTCGTGATCAGGCGATTGGTCTGCCGCACGCCGGCAGCCAGCTCATCGCGCGCCTCCGCCAGCCCCTGGTTGATCGCCAGCGCACGCTGCCGCTCCTCCGGCGACAGATACCGATTGCGGCTGCTCATCGCCAGCCCGTCTTCCTCGCGCACCGTCGGACAGGCCACGATCTGTATCGGGAAATTGAGCGCTTCGGTCATCGCCTCGACGACGCGAAGCTGCTGGTAATCCTTCTCGCCAAAGACCGCAAACTGCGGCTGGACAATGTTGAACAGCTTCGCCACCACCTGCAGCACGCCGCGGAAATGCCCCGGGCGATGGCGGCCCTCCAGCACGCCCGTCAGGTGGGGCACATCGATGACGATCTCCGGCGTCGACAGCGGCGTCGTATCGGCTGCCACAGCCGGCGACGTGCCGCGATGCGCCGCCTGCTCCTGCGGACGCGGCGGATACATCTCCTCCGCTGACGGCGCAAACACCAGCGACACGCCCGCCTGGCGGCACATTTCCAGGTCGGCCTCCAGCGGGCGGGGATATTTGTTGAAATCTTCGCGCGGGCCGAACTGGGTCGGATTCACGAAGATGCTGACCACGACATGCTCCGCCAGTTGGGCGGCTCGCTCGATCAGCGCGCGATGCCCGGCATGCAGCGCGCCCATGGTGGGGACAAACGCAACCGGGCCGAGCTTTGCCCGGGCTGCGCGGAATTCGGCAATGGTGTGGATGACCTCCATGCGCCACAGTGTACGCGCCCGACGCGCCGGCAGGAAACGACCAACAGCGACTGCATCCCCTTGGCAGGGTATACTTTCGGTAGATGGCAAACCGATCCCTGAAGCTCATCACCCCCCCGACCCTGCAGCAGGGCACGCTGCTGCTGGCTTTGACCGGCTGGATGGATGGCGGTTCGGTCTCCAGCGGGACGCTGCGGCAGTTCATGGAAAACCGCTCGCTCGTCCACGCCGGCCGGATCAAGCCGGCTGGGTTCTACATCGACAACTTCCCCGGCACGATGGAAGTGACCGCCATGTTCCGTCCGCATGTACGATGCGCCGACGGGCTGGTTGAAGAGCTCGAATGGGCCACCAATGACTTCTATGCCGATCCGGACGCTGGGCTGGCGTTCTTCATCGGCAAGGAGCCCAACCTCAACTGGGTTGGTTTTGCCCGGTGCATCTTCGACATGGCCCAGCGGATGGGGATCCGGCGGATTATTTTCATGGGCAGCTTCGGCGGGTCCGTCCCGCACACGCGCGAGCCGCGGCTGTACGGTTCGGTCTCCGAACCGCGTTTGCTGCCGCTGCTCAAGAAGCATGACCTGCGACCCAGCAATTACGAAGGCCCCGCCAGCTTCGCCACCTACCTGCTGACGCTGGCGCCGCGCTTCAACATGGAGATGCTCAGCATCGCAGCCGAGATCCCCGGCTATCTCGAGGGCGTCAACCCGCTGAGCATCGAAGCCGTCACCCGCCGCCTGGCAGCCATCCTCGGCATCGCCGTCAACCTCGATGCCCTCCGCGCCACCAGCAACGAATGGGAGCAACAGGTCACCGAAGCCGTCGAGAAAGACGAAGACCTCGCCGCCACCGTCCGCCAGATGGAAGAAGCCTATGACAACGAACTGATAGGGGAATCCCCAGGAAATTAACGACCCGGAAAGGGCGGGGCGACGACCACCAGACGGCTGCATCTCCGCCTTCCGCCCCCAGCCCCGAATCTGAGATCTGAAATCCGCATTCCGCATTCCCCACCATCTCCCTTTTCCGCCGTCACGCGGTACGATGCTGCTGTGAAGGAACGAATCCAGAAAGTGCTGGCCAATGCCGGTGTCGCCTCGCGGCGCAACATTGAAGAGATGATCCGCCAGGGGCGCGTCAGCGTGAACGGCAAGATTGTCACCGAGCTCCCCGTCCTCATCGACCCGGAGGAAGACAAGGTCCGCGTCGATGATGAGCTGATCAAGCTCTCGACCTCGCCGCGCGCCGGCCGGGTCTATTTCCTGCTCCACAAACCGCGCGGGGTCTACTCGACCAATGTCGCCCAGGGCGAGCAGAAGCGTGCCATCGACCTGCTGCCGCCCGGCTTGCCGCGGGTCTATCCCGTCGGCCGCCTCGATGCCGACTCCACCGGCCTGCTGCTGTTGACCAACGACGGCGAGCTGACCAATCAGCTCACGCATCCGCGCTATGGCGTTGCCAAGACGTATCGCGCCGTCGTCGATGGTCTGGTCACGGCGGAGGAGCTCGAGAAGCTCCAGAAGGGCATCTGGCTCGCCGACCCGGTGAAGAATGTCGGCTTCAAGACCGGCCGCTCGTTCATCCGCGTCATCAAGCGCACGCGTCAGAAGACGATCCTCGAGATCACAATTCGCGAAGGGCGCAATCGCCAGGTCCGCCGCATGCTCGCCAAGGTCGGCCACAAGGTGCGCGATCTCATGCGCATCCGCATGGGCCCGCTGAGCCTGGACAACCTGCGGCCGGGCCAGTTCCGTCCGCTGACGTCAAAGGAAATCCGCGCCCTCAAGGAACTCGCCCAGCAGGCGGAGCAATCCACCTCCACTAAGCCGCCGGGCCGCAAGCGGTCCGGTGCATAGCATCCGGGAGATCATCTCGACATGGCTGAAGAACGCGTCATCGTCGTCGGAGCCGGCGGCATTTCCAACGCCTGGTTCGGCCCCATCAAGCAGGAACAGCTCAACGTCGTTGCCGTCGTCGATCTGCGCCTCGCAGCCGCGCAGCGTGCCATCGAGAAATACGAACTGTCCGGCGCGGTCGCCTCCGATGACCTCGACCGCACGCTCCGTGATCATCAAGCCGAGTTCGTCATCGATCTGACCATTCCCGAAGCCCACTGCGATGTGACCTGCAAGGCTCTGCAAGCCGGCTTCCACGTCATCGGCGAGAAGCCGATGGCGGCCAACATGGAGCAGGCTCGCCGCATGGTCCAGACGGCTGAGCGTACCGGCAAGCTTTACATGGTCAGCCAGTCGCGGCGGTGGGATTCGCATCACGAAACCATCCGCCGCACGGTCGCGGCTGGCCGGATCGGCCAGCTCAGCACGCTTAACTGCGATTTCTTCCTGGCGCCGCATTTCGGCGGCTTCCGCGACGAGATGGATTCGCCGCTGATCCTCGACATGGCGATCCACCATTTCGACCTGGCGCGCATGTTCGCCGGCCGAAATGCCGTCAGCGTCTACTGCGATGAGTTCAACCCCGCCGGCTCGTGGTATCGCGGCAACGCCTCAGCCAACTGCATCTTCGAGCTGGAAGGGGGCCTGCGCTTCGTCTATCGCGGCTCATGGGCGGCTGAAGGCTGCCACACAAGCTGGAACGGCAACTGGCGCCTCATCGGTGACAAGGGCACGCTGCTGTACGCCCAGGACGAGGCTCCCACCGGCCAAGTCGTCAATCCCGCCGCCAAGCCCGGCTTCTTCCGCGAAACCCAGCCGCTGGAGATCGAACACACCCATCTCGAACACACAACCATGCACGGCGCCCTGCGCGAAATGCTCCGCTTCCTCCGCACAGGCGAAAAGCCCCAGACCGAGTGCCACGACAACATCCACAGCCTGGCCATGGTCTTCGCCGCAATCGAAAGCGCCCGCACGGGCCAGCGCGTGAAGATCGAAGTGTGAGGGGTAGCGTAAAGCGCTTCGCCGGACCCTACAGATTCAG
>CALEKX010000018.1 GCA_937904525.1 uncultured Phycisphaerales bacterium | reverse complement strand
AAGGATCTCAACCGCCCGAACGCCGAGATCCTTCGCTTCGCTCAGGATGACCTTCTCGAAAGGACTTACGCCGATCATGCATAATGTTGGTCCCGCACGTGCGATCGCGAATTCTGTCCTGCACGGATGAGGGCGCCCGCGCCACGAGTGAACTGCCGGGTGCGATGTGTAACCAGTAGGGCGGGCTATTGCCTGCCGAAACGGTTCGCGCTGATCTGCGGCACTTCTGTAGGGGCACATGGCAATGTGCCCCATCCGGAAGAGCGATTGACACTCACCATTCGTCGCCGCACCTGATCGCGGGGTGCATTGCCATGCACCCCTACAAGAAGTGTTCATCGACCGTGTGTAGGGCAGGCTATTGCCTGCCGACACGTTCCCCGCAGCAATGCGGATCACTGCAATGACTGCCGTTCCTCGTCCGTCATCTCCTCGACGCTGACGGGCTGGCGGTGGCGGAAGTGGTTGCTCCAATACCACAAGCCGCCGGCGGACAGGATCAGCCCGGCCGCGATGGCCAGCAGCCACAGCGGCGCTTCAAAGACCAGCGGCAGAATTACCATCCACGTCGCGGCGAACAGCAGGATGGCTGTGGCGATGATCATAAGGAAGTCGATCACGCCCGGCGCTCGGCCGACGCGCCACATCCAGCGCACAGCCCGGTAAGCCAGCACCGGCTGAACCGGCTTGGCTGGCTGAGCCTCCGAGAGTGGTGGCTGCTGATCGGACAGGGTGGACCCCCGGGTAGAAAGGATAGAGGTTCTGGCGGGATTGTGAAGGTAAAGAGAGCCCCATCGGACGAAGCTCCAAGTTCCAAGCACCAAGATCCAGGGAAGTTCCAAACAGCAAAGAAAAAAGCTCCAAAGCGCCGGTTGGGCCTTTGGAGCTTTCTGCCTGGAGCTTGAAGTTTTTGGAACTTAGTGGTTGGATCTTGGAACTTACTCCCCCGGGATATAGCTGATCACACCTTCAAACGGCGAGCTGGCGGTCGCGTAGCGCTTCTTGGGGATTCGGCCCGCGCGGTAGGCGAGGTAGCCGGCTTCCAGGGCATGGCGCATCGCGACCGCCATCTGCACCGGATCCTTCGCGTGGGCGATGCCCGTATTCAGCAGCACGCCGTCGGCGCCGAGCTCCATCGCAATCGTCACGTCCGAGGCCGTGCCGACGCCGGCATCGACGATCACCGGATAGTCCGGATCGCCTTCCTTCAGCAGCTCGAGGCAAAGCGAGATGTTCAGCGGATTGAGCACGCCCTGGCCGCTGCCGATGGGCGAACCAGCCGGCATGACGGCTGCGGCGCCGGCTTCCTTGATGCGAACCGCGCTGCGCGGATCGTCGCTGGTGTACGCCAGCACGGTGAAGCCTTCCTTCACCAGTTCCTTCGTCGCCTCGATCGTGCCGACGGGGTCGGCCAGCAGCGTCTTCTTGTCCCCAAGGACCTCCAGCTTCACCCACCCGGCGCCGGGATTGCCCTGCTTTTCCAGCAGCTCGCGCCCCAGCAGGGCCACGCGAATCGCATCCTCGGCTGTGAAGCAGCCGGCTGTGTTGGGCAGGATCACGTACTTGCTCAGATCCAGGTAATCCAGCAGCGACCGCCCCTGCTGATCGATCAGCCGTTCGCGGCGCACAGCCACCGTCACGACCTGACAGCCGGAGGCTTCCAGCGCCTTCTGCATGATCTCATACGTCTCGTACTTGCCCGTCCCGACGAACAGGCGATTGCGGATTTCAAAGTTCTTGATGCGTAGGGCGTTCATGGGATTGGAGAGTGTAGCAGTTTCGCCTTGGAGACTGAATCGGACATCAGGCAAGTGTATGCGGGAGATCAGGCGGAAGCTCCAGGTTCCAGGAAACCAAGATCCAAAAAAGTTCCAAATTTCAAAGGAAAAGCTCCAAAAAACCGTGTCGCATCTGGAACTTTCCGCCTTGGAGCTTGAAGCTTCGTTGGAACTTGGATCTTGAACTCTGGAACTTCCCCGACGGTCAGCCTCCTCCAACAAACGTCACAATCTCCACCTCATCCCCATCCTTCAGGGGCGTCGCGTACTTGTCCGTCTTGAGCAGCCGACGGTTCAGCTCGACAGCCACCTTGTCCGGGCTGAGGTTGGATTGGGCTACCAGGTCGGCAACGGTGGTGCCTTCAGGGACGTCGTGGGGGGTTCCGTTCAGTTTGATGGTCATGTTGCTGGTTGTCATGTGTCACTGGTCATTGGTCACGCGCGGGGCCCTGTGGGTCCGCACGGTACATGGTAGGGCGGGTGGGGGAAGTTGTCAGTGCTTCGGGCGGCGTGGACAGCAGTGCGTAGGGCACGCTATTGCGTGCCGGGATCGGTCACGCGATGTGCGGCAGGCAATAGCCTGCCCTACGCGCGGATGCAGTCAGCGGCCCGCAGTCGGCGGTGGATTCCCGGCGTCCGGTTGCGGCGAGTGACAAGTGACCAATGACCGAATGACCAATGCCAAATCTACCGCCGCTTCATCGCTTCCCGATACACAGCCGGCACGGGTTGCGATGTCATCGAGATGTTGCCGTTGGTCTCGATGGTCAGGGTGTAGAGCTTGTCGGGCTCGAAGGGGCCGTAGACGCTCTGGCCGTGGGCAACGCGGACGCCGGCGGCGGCTGCCTTCTGCGGATCCGAAGCCAGCTCCCAGAACCGCTGCCACAGCGACAGCTCGAACTCGCTGATGCGCGGATCGGTGTCGCGGTAGATCTCGGGGATTCGGCCGGGCGTGTCCAGGCGCGTCGCTTCCTCGGGCGCCTGGGCTGAGCCGAAGATCTTGTCGAACAACGCGATGCTCTGGCCGCGCAGCGCGTCGCCCGATTCGAGATACGCCTGCTCGAACTTGATGACCATGGCGTCGATGTAGGCGTGCTCGCCGCGGACGACCACCTGTTTGGGCGGCAGCGTCCGGCCGGAGCGCGACTCTTCGACGAACAGGAGCGTCGTCACGAGCACACCCTGCTCATCGCGGATTTGTTCGGTTACCAGCACCTGCGCGATCCGCCGCTCAGCGCTGAGCCGCTGGACGATCTGCTCGAGCTGTTCCTTTTCCCGCTGGAGCGCGGCGAGCTGGCGGGCGTCCGGGTCGGAATGCCGGTAGAGGTAGATCCCGGCTGATCCCAACAGGACCAGCATCGCCAGGAAGATGACCTTGGAGACGGTGCGCGCCATGCTAGAGGATTATCGGCCATCCCGGACAGCCGGCTTGCGACGGATTGCGCCCGGGCTCACCGGTTCTGGCCCGGCAGACGCGTGTCAGGCCGGGAGACGTCGGCATCCTTCCACAGGGACTGCAATGTTTGGGCATCGGTCGGGACGACCCAGGTGGTCGATTCCTCGTCCGTGCCCGCGCCGGTGGTTGTCTTGCTGCCCAGGAAGGTCCCTTCCATGGTCATGTAATGGATGGTGGGGGTGCCCTTCAAGCCGATACGGTCGTACACCGGCACGGCGCGGACGCGCTTGCCAAGGATGTCGACCTCGGCTTCGGGTTCGACGTCGATGTACCGGAACATCAGCTCGCGCTGTTCGCTGACGTACGAAACAAACAAATAGCCGCGGGGCTCCTTCAGCGGCAGCAGGCGCGGCAGCAGGTGATGCAGCGCCCGCGGCAGGTAGTAGGGCGGCAGGTGGCGGATGATCGGCTCCTGCTCCGTGCGGCCGATGGTACTGCTGACGCTCAGGAGGTACTCCGGCACAGCCTGCACGCCGCGATTTTCCGACCGCTCGCCGGCGGGCGCGTCGGTTAACGGGCGGCGCACGACGACCGGCCGACGTCGCTGGTCGCTGGTGGCGGTCTCGCTGCTGTCCTGCGTTCGCTGGCCGTCTTTGAGCACGCTGTTGGTCGTCCAGAACTCATGCTCGCGGTCGTAGCTGAGGAACATCGACGAGGCCGTGTCGATCTGCACGCCTTCCCGCGGCAGCAGGCGCGAACGCGTCACCACCACAAAGCCGGGGAATACCCCATAGGTGTACGGCTCCTCAACGACATAGCTGTAGCCGATGTCCTTGCCGTCGCGGATCACGCGGAACCACTGATGTTCGACCAGGACCTCCGACATCCGCCGTTCGTTGAAGTTCGGCAGCATCGCGCGCGTCCGCAGCAGGCGAGTGTCCTGCTCTTCCTTGATGTGGCGGCGGTCGAGGATCTGAACCGTGTCGATCACGGCGCTGAAGATCTCCACCGCCTGCTGTTCAAGCGGATCGACCTCCGAATCATCCCGCTCGGGGCTGGGCGGGAGGACGTTCGTCCTGGAGTTGAAGGTGATCGTGTAGAAGACCAGCGGATTGGCGCGGATGATCGCCTGCTGCGCCAGACGGCGGTTGTCAGTCGGGCCGTAGCGCATTGCCAGCAGGCCCATGTCCAGCGCGCCCAGGTTCACCAGGTCCTGGCGGAGCACCTCGACATGCACCTGGCCTTCGGTGAACTGCTGCACGGTCAGGTCCATGACGCCCGGATTGCCGCCGGGCACGGCGGTGACCCGCATCGGTTCGGTGTAGGTCGTCAGGTCGACGCGCAGCGTCCACTGGCGATCGGGATCGGTGAATTCGACCACGCGCTCAGGCCCGCCGCGGCCCTGCACGCGGCGCATCCCGGCTGGCGGGCGGAAGGCGATTCCGGCGGTCTGGTCTTCGTAAACGTCCCCCAGCGCCGGGCGGTTCTGCGCCGGCGCTGCAACAGCAGCCAGCAACACGATCAGCAAAGTGAGCGTCGACAACACGCGGTGACGGATCATGATGCAATCCTCAACCTTGGAATACCGGAACGACCGAGCCGTCGTGGGCAAAGGACCATCGTACCGGGCAAACCGGATGATTGCATCGATTCAGGACACAGATCTGCGTGTGGGGGTTGGGTGCAGTTATCGGGCGTAAGAACGCTACGCCGAGGATCGCGGGGGCAGATGCGGTGGGGAGGGATGGGGCGTTGCTTCGAGCCCCCGGACGAGGTGTCGTCCAGCCGACCGCCGGCTGGACGACACTGCCCGTGGGAACCAACCGCGCTCCATGATTTCGGGCAACCACTCGTTGCCCATCACCACCACCGTGGCGGTGACGATGAGCCATATTGCGAAGTCGATGCCAGCCGCTGCGACTGCTGCAAAATTCATCGCGATGCCTCGTTTTCTCGAGGAAAAACGCGGATAATGCGAAACGTCGCAGGATGAGCCTTTCGGTGTGGTCGAATCGCCGTCGCGCGCTTCGTAGTCGATGGCGGCGGGGTCTGCGCGGGAAATGGGCATGGAATCGGCGTTTGACGAACTGCTGGAACTCGCGGCGCGATTGGGGGTGCAGGTTCGCCATGCGCATCTGGGCGGCAGCGGCGGCGGCTTGGCGACCGTCCGCGGCCAGCGGGTGCTGTTTGTCGACCAGGATGCCGATCCGGAGGATCAGCTCGAGGTGGTCGCCAAAGCCATGAGCCGCCTGGACCTGGAAAATGTCTTCCTCCGCCCGGACGTGCGGGAGCTGATCGAGCAATATCGGGGATCGTGAAATCTTGCTGTCCCGATCGGGGGGGGTACACGGCGGCTGCGAGGACGCGAAGTTCGCGCCCGTGGCGCGGGCGGGGGCGCCGGTGCCACAGACGACGAGACAACCGTGGCATGGGCGCCTCGCCATGCGGGACAGAAGTCACCAGCCCGGACGGGACATCAACCGCCTCTCAAAGGTTCGCCAAAGCGGACCTTGCACCAGATGCTTTCTTTGCGCGAAGCCCAACTCCCACAGCATGTCCAACATGCTCAAGAGTCTGACAGCACGCCGTCAGGCCGCAAACCTGCGCCAAACGGGCGTAGACTGATCAGGCGTGAGCGCATCACCTCTGCTCAGCGGCGGATCGTCCAGGCCGGTGCGAATCGACCTGGGCCGCCTGCCCCCGACGGCTACGTTCCTCCGGATCCTCGGCGTCAACTACGCCCACGTCATCACCGAGGACGACGGTGAGCTGTACCTCACCGAACATGGCGTGCCGCTCTACGACCACCTCAAGCCCGAAAACTGGTACGACCGCGACTGGTTCACCCAGCATCGCGTGCGCCTCGAAGGCACCAGCACGGTCTATCGCGTGCCCACCCAGCCGGTGCCGGGGCGCACCCAGCCCAGCATCGACCTGGTCGTCAAATGGTCGCGCGTCGGCGAAGACGTCCCGCTCAACACCTTCACCCTCCAGCAGGCCATCGATGCCGAGTTCAACTCGCCCTTCGAGGAGTTCTCGCTCGTCGAAGAACTCCGCGCCGGCCGATACGGCCCGCGCGATCTGCGCATCCTCACGCAGAAGCCGCTGGCGATTTACGTCCCGCCCGAGCCGATGCAGGCCTGGCAGACCGGCCGCTCGACGCATCGCATCCTCAAGAAGCTGCGGCGCCATCCGGGCATCGAGATCGACATCCTGCGCGAATACATCCTGATCTACGGCTGGATCCGCGGCGTCGACGCTGTCACCGCCTTCAGCCGCGAAAGCCTCGAAGCCCAGCGCCAAGAGCTCCGGGCGCTGACCGAGCTGGTCAACGACGAGCTTCGCCGCAAGGGCTTCACCGTGGCTGACAACAAGCCGGCGCACTTCATCGTCCGCCCGACGCCTGACGGCGTGCGGCGCCACCGCGACGGGCGGATCGTCTATGCGCTGGTTGACTACGAGCTGCTGGCGCGCACGCCCGAGCATGATCAGGCGGTGCGCGCCTCGGCGCGCAGCCGCTATCTGCAGATGCAGCGCGACCGCTTTCGCACCGACCTGCCACGCAGCTACGGCGATGACCTGCATCCGGTGCAGATCCTCGGCTTGCCGTGGGTGTATGGCCGGTGCGAAAGCACCAGCGGTGCGCTGTGGGTTCTGGGCAATGATCCGGAGCTGTTTGAATACTTCCTGCCGGAGCGATGGCGAACGCTTCGCGTGGCGCTGTCGCGCGAAAATCGCACGTTCTACGCTCAGACCAAGGATCGGATCCATCTGGTGTGGCGAATCTCGCGCGTCGGCGAGCTGCCGCCGGGGGCTATGGGCGATCCAGCCTATCGGCGCGTGCTGCTGCATGGATTTAACTCGCCGTTCGAAGAAGTCGAACTGGCGATGGCCATGCAGCGGGCCGGGCTGAAAACGACGTATCCGCGCGCCGTGTACATGACGCGCACGCTGTCGGAATGGACGCGGGCGCTGCTGGACGATCGGCGCTTCGAGCGGGTGAAGGATGTGCGCATGCCCGACGGCCAGGCGCTGATGCCGATGGACCATGACTACATCATCCTGTGGGGATACTTCCGCGGGCTTGAGGATCAGGAGGCGTCAGTCGACGCCGGCTACTGGACACCCATCGACGCCCAACGGATGTGCGACAAGGGGCTGATCTCGCGGCAGACGTTGGATGAGCTGATCGCTCGCCAGCGGGAGCGTCTGGCCGCGGCTGGGTTCGAGGACTTGGCGCTCAAGGGCAGCCATCTGCTGCTGTGTTACATCCCGCCGAACACGCTCAAGCGCGACGCGAACGGGGAGATCGAGGTGCGGCAGTGCAACTTCGAGCTCGTGCGGCGGGTCAAGGGGGCGGAGAGACATTGAACCACAGAGACACGGAGACGCGGAGGAACGAGAGGAGTGTGTTCTTGTGGCGCGGGCATCTTGCCCGCGTTTATGTTGTTGAGTGCAGATAGGAGAAACGCGGGCGAGACGCCCGTGCCACGATGGTTGGCCAAACGTGGCATGGGGCGCCTCGCCCATGCATCCTGCAGTCAGTACTGCCTTTGCGGTCTCTGTGTCTTTGAAAGCTTTGCGCTTTACTGTCAGCCGGGGAGAACGGCGAGGCTCTTTGAGGTCTTGCGCGGAAGTTCGGCGATCAGGTCGTAGTTCTGATAGTCGGTGACCTTGACCGGAACGATCTGGCCGGGGTGCAGTTCGGCTCTCGTCGGTTTGACGAAGACGCACGAGTCGATCTCCGGGGCCTGCCAGGAGGCGCGGGCGGTGATGGGGCTCTGGCGATCGGCGGGGACATCGTCGATCAGCACTTCGATCGTCCTGCCGACCTGGGCCCTGGCTTTGGCGAAGGCGACTTCCTGCTGGGCGAGCATGAGCTCCTCGACGCGGGCTTGTTTGACGTCGTCGGGGACCTGATCGGCCATGCGGCCCATCGGCGTGCCGGGCTCGGGCGAATAAGGGAAAACGCCCATCATCTCAAAGCCGAAATCGCGCACGAACTCGACCAGCTCCCTGTGTTGGGCATCGGTCTCGCCCGGCGAGCCGGCGATGAAGGTCGTGCGGATCGCGATGCCGGGAATGCGCTCGCGCAGTTTGTGCAGGAGCGTCTCGGTCTGCTTGCGCGTGACGCGCCGCTTCATGCGCGCGAGCACCTCGTCATTGATGTGCTGCAGCGGGATGTCGATGTACTTGACCATGCGATCGGCTTGGGCGATCGCGTCGATCATCTCGTCAGTGAAGCAGGAGGGATAGGCGTACATCAGGCGCAGCCAGGCGACGTCTTTGGCGACCTTGCGGTTGAGCGTACGGATCAGGCCGGCCAGGCCTTCGGCATAGCCGATGTCCATGCCGTAGCTGGTGGTGTCCTGGCCGATGAGGTTGAGCTCGACGGCGCCGTCGGCTGCCAGTTCGGCGGCTTCGGCGAGGATCTGGTCGATCGGCTTGGAGCGCATCGGCCCGCGGATGCTGGGGATCGTGCAGAAAGTGCACCCCTGGTTGCACCCTTCGCTGATGCGCAGGTAGGCGTAGTGACGCGGCGTGAGGCGCAGCCGCGCCCGATCGTCCTCAAAGACCGGCAGGCGGGCGGTCTTGGTCTGTTTCGCGCCATCGGATTTCAAGCCTTTGGCGGCGGCAAGTTCCTGTGAAAGATCGTGATACTTGCCCAGGTAATGGCCGTGGGCCTGGCGGGGGTTGGCGGTGCCGCGGACGGCTTCGACGATGTGCTCGCGATCGAAGACGCCGACGAGGCGGTCGATCTCGGGGACCTCGGCCAGCAGCTTGGTCTTGTGCCGCTGGACCAGGCAGCCGGCGACGATAACGCGCTTTACCCGGCCCTGCTTCTTGAGCTCGACAGCCGCCCGGATCTCGCCCAGCGACTCCTCCTTGGAGGCTTCGAGGAAGCCGCAGGTGTTGATGACCACGGCATCGGCGGCCTGGGCGTCCGGCGAGATGACCAGCCCGTCCTCCGCCAGCAGACCGAGCATCCGCTCGCTGTCGACGAGGTTTTTCGGGCAGCCAAGGCTGACGAACGCGACCGTCTCGATCCGCTGGTCAGCAGAGGGTTTAGAAGCAGTCTTGGGCATAAACAGGCACAGCAGAACGTCGGGCGATACAGGGCAATACGACGGGTACGGTATAACGTTCGATGGGATGTGTCCATTGATCGCGGAAGCTCCATGATCCAACGGACGCGCGCAGTTTGATCGTGCACGTGCAGGACGCTGCCGGACGCACGCACCACACGGTTTACGCCGCAAACGGTTTTGGTGTCTTGATCTTCGCGTGGCGCCATTTGGCGACCAGGGCCGTGAGCTTGTCGCGCGGGAGGGGCTTCTGGGCGAAGTCGCTGAAGCCGGCCCGGAGGCAGGCGTCGCGCTCCTCGCGGCGGATGCTGGCGGTCAAGGCGATGACCGGACCCGGATAGCCGAGCTTGCGGAGCTGGCGAACCGCCTGGACGCCGTCCAGCTCAGGCATGCGGATGTCCATGAGCACGACATCGAACGGCTGAAGCGCCTGGAAGGCCTCCATGACCTTGTGGCAGGCGATCTTGCCGTTGGTGGCTTCGGTGACCTCGGCCCCTGCCGCGCGGAGCGTGGCGGCGATGGGCAGCCGGCTGGAGGGATTGTCATCCGCCAGCAGCACGCGGGCATGACACAGGGCGAACGACTGCTCGTCCTCAACGACCGGAATCGCCGCGACCGAATCGTGCATCAGCGCCTGCGGGCTCATCATTCGCGCGCCGCGCGTCGGGCCGATGTTAATGATGAGCGTGAAGGTCGAGCCTTCGCCGAACTTGCTGGTGACGCTGATGTCGCCGCCCAGCAGGCGGGCGAGCTTCTGCGAGATCACCAGCCCCAGGCCGGTTCCGCCGAAGCGACGGCTGGTCGAGACGCATCCCTGCGAGAACGGCTTGAACAGGCGGTCGAGCTGCTCCTGCTCCATGCCGATGCCGGTGTCGGTTACATCGAACTGCAGGAACGTCTCGTTATCCTGCATGCCCTCGATCAGGCGCACGGTCAGCAGGACCTGGCCCTGCTCGGTGTATTTGATCGCATTGCCGATCAGGTTCATCAGGATCTGCTTGAGGCGCGTCGGATCGGTCTCGATCAGCTCGGGCAGGGGCGAGGCATACTCGACGTCGAGTTTCAGCGACTTTTCCTCCGCCTTGGAGCGCAGGAGGGTCAGCACGTCGTTGATGAGGATCGTCGGCGGGACCTGGATCCGCTCGACCTCCATCTTCGAGGCTTCGAGCTTGGCGATGTCGAGCACGTCGTTGATGACGTTCAGCAGGTGCTGGCCGTTGTCGTGGATGCTCTGAAGCGCCTTGGCGCGCTCGGCTTCGCTCATCTGCATGTCGACCAGCAGTTCCGCGTAGCCGAGGATGGCGGTCAGCGGCGTGCGAATCTCGTGGGACATGTTCGCGAGGAACTCGTCCTTGAGCTGGGCAGCCTGTTCGGCGGCCAGGCGGGCGCGGGTCAGCTCGGCATTGCGCATGCGCAGTGCCTGCGTGCGGCGTTCGACCTTCTGCTCGATGGTTCGCAGGCCTTCCTGAAGGCGCGAGACCATCGCGTTCATCGAGCGGGCGAGGGTGGCAAGTTCGTCGCGGCCGTGCTCTTCGGCTCGCTGCTCGAAGTCGCCCTCAGCGACGGCGGTCGCGACGCGCGTCAGGCGTGTGACGGTACGGACGATCCGCCCGACCGACAGCGCCGCCAGCAGCACGACAGCCAGGCCCGTCGCGGCAGCCACGCTGATGGCTTGTGCGCGCATCGTCGCCATCTGCCCCAGCACGGACGACTGCCGCCGCGCGGTCATGACGGTCCAGCCGTTGCCCAGCGGCCGCAGGCGCGTCAGCCAGACTTCGCCTTGATCGTCGGTGAAATCCGATGCCACTTCGAGGCGACTCAAGACGGCCATGCGCACCGGCTGCACGTCGATCATCGACTGCAGCGCCATCACGGCTGACATGTCGGGATGGGCCAGCAGTTGCCCCCGCTGATCGAAGACGGCGCGATATCCAGCCAGTCCATCCAGCACGCCATTGCCACGCCAGCGGCCCACGCGCGGCTGGTCATGGCGCACGATCGCGCCAAGGTCATTCAGGTCCGCCGCTGCGGAGAGAACGCCGACGATCCTGTCCTTGGCGTCGCGGATGGGTGTGGCGTAAACGACAACAGCCTGCCCCGCCGTGCGGCTGATGACCGCCTGGCGCGTCAACTGTTCGCCCGCCATTGCGCGGCGGAACCATGTGCGGTCGCCGAAGTTGGTTGTCGGTTGGTCGTCGCTGCGGGCGAGCGTCAAGCCGTCGGGGGTGGAGGTTTTCCACCACAGGATGTTGGGGCTGGCGGCGGCGGCGAGCTGCAGCGCATGCCGCTGGCGCGCGGGATCCATGCTGGTGATGTCAGGATTGGCAGCCACAGCCAGCAGGGGATCGGCGATGGCGTCGTCCCAGCGGTCGACGGCATCAGCCAGGGCGTCGCACGACTGCAGCATCTCGTTCTGGACGGATTCGATCAGTTGCTCGGCGACGAGATGATCGAGCGTGATCATCAAAGCCATCACCGCTGGCAGCGTGACAAGCATGACGCGCAGCGGCAAGCGTACGCGCAGGCTGCTGCAGAAGGCCATCAGGCGCCGACGATCGGGCAACCGAAGGATTTTCCGCAGGTAACGCATCGTTGACCTTCACCTTCTGTCCCCCCCGGAGGTGAACGGCTGACCGGGGCGCTGGTGCTTTCGCGTTTCGACTCAGACGAACTGCAGGCCAATGTCAAAGACGCCGGCCGTCACTCGCTGGCAGCGCACGACGCGTGCCCGGATGAGCTGTGAAGGCCGATCCTCCGTCCGGCCGTCGGGGCGGGTGTCGGACGGCAGGGCGATCTCCACCTCGACCAGTGGGATCTGGAAACTCGTGACCATCGCCATCCCGCCGAAGGACAGGTCGCGGCTGAACGCCGTGCGGCGTGTGCCATCCGGCAGGCGGACTTCGATCCGCGCCGAGTAGGGCACGCGCGCGTGTGCGCGGCGTTCGTGGACGGTGGGGGTGGCCTGCAGCGATTCGATCAGATCGCGCACCGCCTGGGGCGTGACGACCGGTCGCGTGGGTTGGGCTGGTGCCGGGCCTTCCTGCAGTGGTTCGCCGGTAAACCGGCAGCCGATGTTGAGCAGACCGCCATCCATCGTGGTGGCGCGGCAGATCTCGGCTGGGATGTAAACCGGGCGATGGGTTCGTGGATTTTCGACCTGAAGCAGGACCCTGCCGCAGAGCTGCACATCGGCCTGGCCTTCGGGCAGGGGGACGTTGCGCAGGTTCTGCACCAGCGCGGCGCCGCCGGTGGACAGGTCTCGGCCAGCCGCCGTCCAGGCGCGGGATGAATCGACTGTGCCATCGTCGGAGACGGGCAGGACCTGTACCTCATGCGACCAGGGTAGGCGCGGCGCGTGCCGGCGCTCGGGCTGGCGGCTTTTGAGGGTGACGATGACCTGCCGGCCGCCTTCGCGGTATTCGACCGCGTCGGCAAAGGCACGCATCATGAGGATGCCGCGGCCGCTGGGGCGGGTGAAGGCGGCCTCATCGGTTTCGGCTTCGAGCTTGGCGATCCAGGTCTGATGGTCGAAGCCGTCTCCTTCGTCGGTGATGCGGATGACGCACTGGCAGCCGTCATGGTGGTAGTCGACGGCGACGCGCCGATGGGCGCGCTCGGGGTCGGCTGACCGTTCAGCCAGCACGCGAGCGAAGGTTTCGTCGCCCTGTTCCTTGAGATCGGAGCTGACGCCGAGATTGCCGTGGACGATGGCGTTGACGAGGGCTTCGTGCAGCGCCAGGCACAGGCCGTCGATGCGTTCGGGCTCATAGGCGCCGCACTGCACGAGGCGCTGACGGAGGAAGTCGATGGTCTTGGCGACCCACTCGAGGCGGCTGGGCAGGCTGAGCGCTGCCGCATCGCCTTCGAGGACATTGGCGAGGTCGCCGGAGCCTGCGGTGGAGGTTGTCTCGGCGTCGGGCTGCATGTCGGTTCGTTTCAAACGCCGGACGGGCCGTCCACGAGCGGCGATGACCCGATCTGGCACGGGGCAATAAATTGCTCCATGTCCTAGCTTCGGCCAGAAGGGGAGGGGTGTTAAGGAAATGCCCTTCCGCAAAATTGAGAAAGCTTAACGCCCGCCGGGCAGGTTTTTGCGACAGTGCCGATAATGCGCAAGCGGTTCTGACGTAACGCTTTGCGTCGCAAAGTTGCAAGTAAACTGCATTTTCGGTATGATTTGACGCTTATGGCGACGCGAAGCAAGACAAGGCACACCACGACCCGTCGCGGATCTCCAGCAGTGGCCGTTGCCGAAAGACCGAAGAAAAAACCCGCTGCTGTACGTCGCCCTGAGACCCGCCGCACGGCGCCGGTCCCATCCCCCGTAAAGTCAAAATCTCCAAGCAATTACGAACGAGCGATTCGCTACCTGAACTCCTTGGCGGACTACGAGCGCCTGCGGATCGTCCGCTACGACCCGGTGAACTTCAACCTCGACCGCATGCGGTCGCTGATGAAGAAACTGGGCAACCCGCAGGACACCTTCCGGTCGGTTCATATTGCCGGAACTAAAGGCAAGGGTAGCACTTGCGCGATGGTCGCGAGCATGCTCCAGGCCTGCGGATACAAGGTCGGCGTCTACACCTCGCCGCACCTGATCGACATCCGCGAGCGGATCACCATCGACGGAGAGATGATCTCCGAAGCGGACTTCGCCCGCCTGGTGCGGCATATCCAGCCAGTCGCCAGCAAGCTCAAGCCGCCGGCGACGTACTTCGACGTCCTGACGGCTGTCGCCTTCAAGTACTTTGCCGAACAGAAGGTGGATATCGCCGTCATCGAGACGGGCCTGGGCGGACGGCTGGATTCGACCAACGTCATTAAGCCTGAAGTCACCGCCATCTGCAGCATCAGCAAGGACCACATGGCCCAGTTGGGCAACTCGCTGTCGAGCATCGCCCGCGAAAAGGCCGGCATCTTCAAGCCCGGCGTGCCGGCTGTGTCGGTCCAGCAGACGCCGGAAGTTGAAGGCGTCCTCAAGCGCGTTGCCGAGGAAGTCGGCGCCCCGCTGGACATCACCGGCAAGACGATCGAGTTCAGCTATCGATTCGAGTCCAGCCGGCTGATGGGCCCGCACAACCGCATCTGCCTGACGACGCCCAACAGCAAGTTTGAGCACCTGGCGGTGCCCCTGATGGGCGAGCACCAGGCCATCAACTGCGGGCTGGCGCTGTCGATCATCGACCGCCTCAAGACCCGCGGCCTGGCCATCAATGACAACCAGGTCATGGAAGGGCTGGCCAAGACCACCATCCCCGGCCGCATGGAGCTGATCAACGCCATGCCGCGCGTGCTGGTGGATTGTGCCCACAACGCCGCCAGCCTCGACGCGATGATGCGGTCGATCGGCCAGCACATCCCGTACGACTCGATGGTCGTCATCTTCGGCTGTTGCAGCGACAAGGATGTGCCCGGCATGCTCGAGCGGATCACCGCCGGCGCCGACAAGGTGATCTTCACCAAGGTCAACAACATCCGCAGCGCCGACCCAGCCGAGCTGGCAGCCACGTACACCGAGCTGTACGGCAAGATGGCCCAGGTCGCCCCCACGCTGGAAGATGCCCTCTCGATCGCCAATCGCGCGGTCACCAAGGAAGATCTCATCTGCATCACCGGCAGCTTTTACCTCGTCGGCGAAGCCAAGAAGTACTTCGCCGCCAGGAACGCCGCTGCTGCGCTGATGGGGAGCTAATCCTTGGAAAGCTTCACCGCCGAGACGCAGAGAGCTCTGAGCATTTTCACGATGACTTCGAGAGGCCTTGCACGCGTCTGATGGCGGTAGCCAGCGTTTCCTGATGGCAGCTTAGTTCTCGCTCCAAGGCACCGGCTCCTCGATTGCCGGCCGGCAACGGTGCCTATACATGCCTGCATATCCGATGAGGTATAGGATGGAAAGCTCAATGTAGGTCAAAGCCAGTTTAAGCGTTTCCATACACACCCGCGGCGCAAGAAGCTTACTCGTCTCCACTGCGTGCGCCAGATCATTGCGTATCTTAACAAGAGCGTACGGCCCGTCCTTGTCGTCTGTTTCATCTTTGCTGGTCTGCAGCGCTTCTGTCAGGAATGAAGCCTCTTCAGGAATCTGTGTTGGGATGCGACAGCCTCTGAGTAGGAAACGGATCCGCTCCCGAGTCTTCATTCTCTTAAACTCACTCCTGCTAACTTTCCAATTCTCATTGGCGTACCACGCCAAAGCTTCCAAGGCCATTTGCGCCAGTACGAGAGATCCATCGGTTCCAGCGGTCTGCCGATTCGCAAAGAAGAGCCACCACATGACGCGCTGAAGCGCCATGTCCCAAGTTGGATCGTCGAGCTTTCGCAGGAATGGCTCGGCGATGCTAGCAATCGCAGGATTTTGAGGATTCCACCAACTGCCGATGCCATCATAGGGATCAGTTGTGGTCTGGCGGAATTCTTGCCAGATGATCTCACCATCGCGATAGCCAACCAATAGAACCGGGGATGTCCATCTGCCTGCAAGGAAAGATAGAAGCTTTCGAAGCTTGCGAAGAAAACCGTGCAATTCCCCAGATTGAACTCGGCTTCGATCCCGCCGGCGGATTTCCCCAACGTGCGTTAGCAAGTATCGCGATGACTGCGCTGCTCGCTCGACGAGCTCTGGATCACGGTCAATAGCGTCAATAGCGATAGACCAGTTCTGATACTCGAAGGACAAACGACATGCCGTTTCGCCTTGGCCGAAGGTTACGGATGAGCCAATGTACCTGGGAAATGACGGAAGATGAAACTTAACAGCGTCAGCTTCGACTATGTGGGCGGAACGCCGGAGCACGACTGGTTCGGTTGGCAGACATTCACGACCGTATACTAGGATGGTTGAGTCATCGTGCATGCCCGGAAAGCGAACTTTGGATGTTCCGAGGACTAAAGGTGCCGGCACGCGGAGCACCATGCGCGGCTTCGGCTGCCAGATCCAGTCCAGAGTACAGTTGGGGATGGATATTGGCCGTTCACCGTCGCGAAGTTCAACGCTTCCTTGAAATAGCCTAATCGGAGCATCTAGTTCCGGAGTTCGGTAGACGGGCTGGATGACGGGGGGCGTAGACATTGCACTTGTGACAGTGGTGAGGAAGAATTGGAGCCAGTCTGCAATATACCCAAGATTCTATTGGACATTCGCGTACCCGTCGACGCTTGTCAGCGAGTGCCAGCATCCACGGTTACATTACACGATGAGTTCACGCCGGCGCAGAAGCCGGAGATCGCGAGATGGCTGGCACTGATCGAACGCGAGTTCAGATGAAGAAGAAGCGGGATCTTGCTGCGGAGATCATCGACAATCTCAAGGAACTGCACACCACCCTGCGCGCCGGCGGCCGGCTTCGCGGGAAGTACACCGTCAGGAAAGTGCGGGCAGTGCCCGAGCCGTCGCAATACTCAGCCGACGACGTGAAGGCTCTGCGGGAAAAACTCGGTGTCAGCCAGCCGATTTTCGCGCGCATGCTCGGCGTCTCGGCTGCGCTGGTCCGCGCTTGGGAAAATGGCCAGCGCCAACGCGCACCGATCGCCCGCCGCCCGCTGGATACCATCCGTGAGAATCCCGCACGCTGGCGTGCGATGGTGGAAGCTGCATGAGCGAGGGTTGACTCACCGCCGCGAACGCGAAGAGCATAGAGAGACGAACGCAAAGACACTGTAGGGGCGGATGGCATCCGCCCTTCTTTGTTGCGCGGGTTGTGAGGGAATGACACTGTCTGATGGAGAGGCACATTGCCATGTGTCCCTGCAGGAGACGTTGCGATGTGTCTGTCGGCACGTGCGGGAACGCCCGTGCCGCGTATCAGCCATCAATTCCCATCCCCCGCATCCCACATCCGCGTTCATCTGCGTTCATCCGCGGTTTCGCACCACATTCCCTGCAGTGACAGATCCTTGCAGCCGGAGATGTTCCGCCCCGACAAGCCTTCGGCACGTTACATGCGCCCGGTGCTGGAGTATCATGGCCGGGGTTATGGCTTACGACTTTACGGCGATTGAACGCAAGTGGCAGGAATACTGGCTGAAGAATCGAACCTTTGCCGCCCTTGACCCGGATCAGGCCAGGGACATGCCCAAAGCCTACGTGCTGGACATGTTCCCGTATCCCAGCGGCGCGGGGCTGCACGTGGGGCATCCCGAGGGTTACACCGCCACCGACATCGTCAGCCGCTATCTGCGGATGAAGGGCGTCAACGTCCTGCATCCGATGGGCTGGGACGCCTTCGGCCTGCCGGCTGAGCAGTACGCCATCAAGACCGGCCAGCATCCGCGCATCACCACCGAGCAGAACATCGCCAACTTCCGCCGGCAGATCCAGATGCTCGGCCTCAGCTACGACTGGGATCGCGAGGTCGATACCACCGATCCGTCCTACTACAAGTGGACGCAGTGGATCTTCCTGCAGCTGTTCAACAGCTACTTCGATCCGATCGACCAGAAGGCCAAGCCGATCGCCCATCTGTATCACCAGCTCCAGAACGAAAACTATCTGGTCGCCCCCGACGGCAACATCGTCCTCAACCCCGTCCAGGAGGGCATGGAGCGCATCAGCGGCGACCTGCGCGTCGAGCGGCTGTGGCGCGAGCTCACGCCCGAAGAACAGCAGCAGGTCATCGACAACCAGCGACTGGCCTACATCGATGAGGTGCCGGTCAACTGGTGCCCGGCGCTGGGCACGGTGCTGGCCAATGAAGAGGTCATCGACGGCCGCAGCGAAGTCGGCGGATTCCCCGTCGAGCGCCGCCCCATGCGCCAGTGGATGCTGCGCATCACCGCCTATGCCGATCGCCTCCTCAAGGACCTGGACCTGCTCGACTGGCCCGATTCGCTCAAGGAGATGCAGCGGAACTGGATCGGCAAGAGCATCGGCGCCGAGGTCGATTTCGTCGTCGACGAAGCCAGCATTTCCACAACCGCCTCAGCCAATGTCTCGCAGGGCTCCGAGCCGCCGGCGCACAGCACCGCGCCACAGGAAAAGGTCGACGAGGACGAGGATCTGACGATCACCGTCTTCACCACCCGCCCCGACACGCTCTATGGCGCGACCTATATGGTGCTTGCCCCCGAGCATCCGCTGGTCGATCGCATCACCACGCCGCAGCACCGCGAGACGATCGAAGCCTACCGGCAGATGTGCGCCTCGCGCAGCGAGCGCGATCGCCTGGCGGAAACGAAGGAGAAGACCGGCGTCTTCACCGGCGCGTATGCCATCAACCCGATCAACGACGAGCGGATCCCGATCTACATCGCCGACTACGTGCTGATGGGCTACGGCACCGGCGCGATCATGGCTGTGCCCGCGCACGACCAGCGCGACTTCGAGTTCGCCAAAAAGTTCGACCTGCCGATCCGCCAGGTCGTCGCGCCCGTCGGCAAGGAGAACGAGGTCAGTGATCAGCCGATGGAACATGCCTTCGAGGAGGAGGGCATCGCCATCAACTCGCCGATCATCAACGGCCAGCCGACCGAGCAGGCCAAGCAGACCATCATCGCCGCCCTCGAACGCGACGGCACGGGCAAGCGCGGCATCAACTATAAGCTCCGCGACTGGCTGTTCAGCCGCCAGCGCTACTGGGGTGAGCCGTTCCCCATCCTCCTGGATGACAACGGCAACCCCCATGCCATCGAGGAGAGCGAATTGCCCGTCACGCTGCCGGAGATGAAGGATTTCAAACCCACCGGCACGCCCGAGCCGCCGCTGAGCAAGGCCACCGACTGGGTGCGCGTCCAGCGCGACGGCAAGAGCTTCACGCGCGAAACCAACACCATGCCCCAGTGGGCCGGCTCGTGCTGGTATTACCTGCGCTACATCGACCCGAAGAATCCCGATCGCTTCGTCGATCCCGCGAAGGAAAAGTACTGGATGCCGGTCGACCTGTACGTCGGCGGCGTCGAGCATGCCGTGCTGCACCTGCTGTATGCCCGCTTCTGGCACAAGGTGCTGTACGACCTGGGCCATGTAAGCACGCCCGAGCCGTTCAAGCGCCTGGTCAACCAGGGGCTGATCCTCGGCGAAACCGAGTATCACTTCTTCGAAGACGCCGACGGCAAGCCGATCAGCGTCTCGGAGATTCGCGACATCCAGGAGGAAGCCACCGAGCAGGGCGTGAAGCTGATCGGCTTCCTGCGCTCCAGCGGCCAGAAGGTCTACGGCAAGCGCATCGCCGAAGAGCTCGTGCAGAAGAAGGGCAGCGAGTACGTCCTTCGCGCCAATCCGTCGATCAAGGTCGACGCCCGCGCGTTCAAGATGAGCAAGTCGCGCGGCAACGTCGTCAACCCGGATCAGATCGTTGCCGACTACGGCGCCGACGCCTTCCGCCTCTACGAGATGTACATGGGTCCGCTGGAAGCCCAGAAGCCCTGGAACACGCGCGACATCATCGGCATGAGCCGGTTCCTCAACTCCGTGTGGCGAAACATCGTCGGCGATCCGGAGAACAACAAGACCGTCACCATCGTCGACGAGCCGATCCCGGACGAGCTGGACCGCACGATGCATCGCACGATCAAGAAGGTCGGCGAAGACATCGAGGGCCTGCGCTTCAACACCGCCATCGCCGAGCTGATCAAGCTCAACAACGCGATGGGCAGCCTCCAGAAGATGCCGCGCCAGCTCGCCGAGACCTTCACGCTCCTGCTGTCGCCGTTCGCGCCGCACATCGCGGAGGAGCTGTGGCAGCGGCTCGGCCATGAGCAGAGCCTGGCGCGTCAGCCATGGCCGAAGTACGACCCGGCGAAGCTCGTCGAGTCGACCATCGAGATCCCCGTGCAGGTCAACGGCAAGGTGCGCGACCGCATCACCGTCGCTGCCGATGCCGCTGAAGCCGACGTGCTGGAGCAGGCCGCTGCGACCGCCAAGGTCAAGCCCTGGCTGGAAGGCAAGCAGATCCGCAAGCGCCTGTACGTGCCCGGGCGGCTGGTGAACTTCGTCGTCGCGTAAGGGCGAGTATGGATACAGGTCAGTCGCGCTGGCGGCGCATGGCGCCGGTCGCGGTGGCGATCGTCGCGATCGTCGTCCACGTGCCGCTGCTGTTGCATCCAGCCTACGTCTACGATGACATGCTGGTGATCCTGAAGGATCCGCGCGTCGCCGGCGGCGACTGGGCAGGCGCGTGGACGGGGGCGTACATCCCCGACGCCACGGACAATCTCTATCGGCCGCTGGTCACCAGTACCTACCTGCTGCAATGGGCCATCCATGGCGATAGTCCGCTGGCGTTTCGCGCGGTGAACATCGCGCTGCATGCAGCCGTGAGCGTGCTGGTGCTGCTGCTGGCGCGGCGGCTGATGGTGGAGCAGCCAGCGGGCGAAGACATTGCCGCGCGCGGCGATCGATCGGCCTGTCGCACATCCCTGGGCGAAGCGGCTGCTTTCATCGCAGCCATGCTTTTTGCCGTGCATCCGATCCACACGGAAGTAGTCTCGTCGATCGCCTTCCGCACGGAGTCGATGGTGACGCTGACCGTCCTGGGTGCGATGCTGGCCGCCTGGGGGAGAATGACGCTCCGGCGCATCGCGGGGATCTGCCTGATCCTGCTGGCTGGCCTGCTGACGAAGGAGCAGGCGTTGGCGATCGGGCCGCTGGCGATTCTAAGCTGGTGGATCGCGCGGCGCGGGAAGATCGATGCGGCTGAGCGCCGCCGCGCCTGGGTGCTGGCTGCGCTTGCGCTTTGGCTGACGGCTGGTTATCTGGTTGTCCGCGAGATGATGCACCCGATGGCGTGGGATCGCGCCTGGCTGGAGTGGCACTTCAATCCGATCGTGCTGGCGGAGGGGTGGGATCGCGTGCTGTTTCCGGTGCGCCTGTTGGGGCGGTATGTGATGCTGATGGCCTGGCCGGCGCGGCTTTCGATCGACTATGGCGGGGTGACGATCCGGCCATGGACCAGTTGGAGCCAGCCGGACATCTGGGTCGGCCTTGCGACGATTGTGGCTGGGATCGGGCTGCTTGTCTGGTCCTGGCGGACGCGGCGATGGCGCGTGCTGCTGTGCGTTGTAGCCGCAGCCATGGTGTATGCGCCGGTCAGCAATTCGCTGGTGGTCATCGTCACGCCGTTCAACGAACGGCTGTTCTATTCGCCGTCGGTGTTCGTGCTGCTGGGGGCGGCGTGGGTGCTGTCGCGCATGCGCGCGGGGTGGGGGGCAGCCGCCGTGGCGTTCGTCGCGTGTGCGTGCGTGACCTTCACATACACGCGGCACTGGACCGACCCAATCACACTTTACAGCCATAACCTGCGCAGTACGCCGGGATCCGTGCGGCTGCACATCGCGCTGGCCAGCCTACAGATGGAGCGCGGCGAGCTGGACCAGGCTGCGGACGTGATTGGCGCCGGCTTGGCGAATGTCAGCGAATGCTGGGAGATATGGGCACTGGGTGCCGAGATCGCTGCTCGGCAGGGGGATTTCGATCTGGCGGATCAGCGGCTCGAGCGGGCCTGGGCCCTGGCCGATTCCCGCGCATATGCCTTCGTCGGCTCGATTGCCACCACCGTCAACCGCCTGCGCGAAGGCCTCGACCCGCAGTGGGATTGATCATGCCCGGCGGAACCACGGCGACACGGAGACGCGGGAGGGTAGGAGCGGTGGTGGATGCGTGAGATGGGGCGTCGTGATTCGTGCGTAACGGGCTGGGGCGCGTCACAGCCAGTAGCAGACGCGGCATGTTGCCTTCTGTCTTCTGACTACTGACATCCGTCTGCTTCCCTCGCAAACCGTACGACCCGCTCCCCACCTCGTACACACTCCTCGAGCATCGCGATGTACGGCGTGTCGATGTGCGGCAGGGCCCCCAATCCCAGGCGATCCTTCACCGCCTGCACCTGGGCCTCCGTCGGCCCTTCGATCTCCACGAACGATCCGACCCGCGGCAGCTCGTCCAGCTCGATGCTGCACTCATCCAGCCGCCAGCTTTCACGACGCTTCTCGAACGTCAGCGTCCGCGCATACCCCAACGCCTCCAGCAACGCAGCAGCCGCCTCGGCGTCGTCGACGCGCAACTCCGTTTCCTGCCGGGCTTTAAATGGCCCGGCCTGCCGAGGACCCTTGTGCGTGATGACGATCGTGCTGTGGCCGGTGTCGAGGTTGCGATTGACGCGAAGCCGCAAGCCTCGGTCGGCCCGCTGAAGCGAACGCTCGGGCGTGTCAAAGAAGATGTTGGTCTCCATGACCTGCCCAAGGCGGCGGGCGCCCGCATCCCTCAGCCGCTGGCGGATGGCGTCCAGGTCGTCACACCGAACTTTCGCTTCGATCTCCAGGGGCATGGGCGTGATGTACTGCCAACCGGGGCGGCGATCAAATCCGCCGGACGGGATTGTGCTAAGTCTCCGTCTGTCGGCAACTTGCGGAAACCCCTAACATCTTACGGATTTTTCACTTGACTGTCCGATAACTGTTAGGCATACTATATCCTAACGCCTCGATGGCGAGAAGGATGGTGCCGCGATGACGACCGTACGACAGATCGAAAGGCAATGGAGGGCCAAACAGTTCGATCGCCTGCTTCGGGCGATGCTTCAGGGTCGGCCGGAAGCGCTGGTAGCCGGGCAGCTTCGCCTGGTGCCGGCAGCCGCTGCCATGACGATGATCCGGCTCGACGAGCTGGCGCAGTCGCATGTGGGGTTGTATCCGCGGTTGATCCGCACGTTGCTGCAGACGCAGGATCCCGACGGCGGCTGGGGCGATGCGATGACGACGGCGCTGTGCGTGCGGGCGCTGCTGCTGGGCGATGGGCATGGCATCGCCATCGCGCAGGGTATCGCGTATCTGGCGACGCTGCAGAAGGATGACGGCGCCTGGCCGGCTGTGCCCATCCGCCGAACGTCGGGCGATGTCGCCACGACGGCCATGGTGCTCGGCCAGCTCGCGGATCAGCCGGAGTTTCGCGCTCATGTGCGCGTCGATGACGCCCGGACATGGCTGGCGTCGCAGCGCGATCATACCGACCCGCTGCTGCATCCGCTCGTCGATCGCGCCATGTCGCGCTACCGCCTGCGGCCGATGTTCCAGCAGCAATCGCTGGTCTGGAGCTGAGATTGGTGTGACGCGATGCCGGGGATGCAACATCCGCAGCAAGCAGCCCGCGTGGGGGATGAGTTGGGGGGGGGTGATGGATGCGTGGTGGGTTGTAGAGATTAGTGATTGGTGCGTAACGGGGGAGGCATCACCAGTGGCACGGGCTTCCCGCACGTGCATGGAATTGGGCGCAGAGACGCGGAGCCGCAGAAGGCTCGACCATGGATGGTTGATGCATGATGTCTGAGCGTTGGCGACAATCCCGTTCAGGCGTCATCTGTAAGCCACCAGTTATCGATCTGTGTGTCTCTGTGTCTCCGTGGTTCAACCTGCCTCTTCGCAACAAGGATGCGTACGCACGTGCGGAATGTTCGTGCCGCTGCGGTTGGATGCATGTGATTGATGCGTGAAGCGGATCCTCATCACGCAACACGGATCAATCACCAACCATCGGCCTTCCGTGTCGCCGCGCCTCTGCGGTTAACCGGACGTCGCCTCGCGCAGAAGGCGCAAGATTGCCGGGCGATGTTCTTCAGCGAAGTGCAGCCGCCGGAACATGAGCTGGCGGTTCAGTGCTTCGCTGATGGGCGAGAGGGTGGAGAACTCTGTCAGCTTGCCGGAGACGTCGCGGATGAGGATCTCGCTGCCGACATCGGGATCGTCGTAGGGCGTGTCTGCCGGCTCGTCGTAGAACATCTCGTAAGCTGACTCGCCGCCGGAGTCGTCGATCGCCCGAGCCGCAGCGTTGCGGAAATCGGCGACTTGCTGCGCGTCGAAGCGCGTCAGGTCGACGCTCTTGAACAGCGACCGGAACAGCAAGCCGCGACACAGGCTGGCCAGCGTCGCGTCGTCGTCGTGGCTCCAGCGTTTGAAGCAGTGCAGCGTGGAGATGTCGTCCAGCTCGATGAACTCGAGCGTCGACAACTGCCTGCCGACCAGCGCCTTATGCACCGGCTCTTCCGGCAGGGGCCAATCCAGCCGCTCCTGCAGCGCCAGCCGCTTGGCCCGCTGGAGCACCAGCTTCACCATCCCCTCGGCGCTGCGGACCGTCTTGTGGAAGTAGACGTTGCGGTACATATGGTACCGCCCCTGCAGGTACGTCTCGATCGCGTTGACGCCCTTGGCTGTCACCGCCAGCCGATTGGATTCGACCGTCAGGTGCTGCAGCAGCCACTCCAGATCGAAGTGCCCGTATCGGCTGCCCGTCATCAGGTTGTCGCGCAGCAGGTAATCGAAGCGATCCGCATCGAGCTGGCTGCAGATCACATCATGCAAAAACGTGCGGCGCTCCGGCGGGCAGTAGAGCATCTGCTCCACGCGGCCGGGCAGAGAGGGGTCGTACTTGCGGAGGATCTGATGGACCTGCGTCTGCTCGTCCAGCAGGATCTGCCGCGTAACCGATTCATGCTCGATCCCGCTGATGCGTTCAAACACATGGCTGAACGGCCCATGCCCAAGATCATGCAACAGCGCAGCCGCCAGGCAGGCGGTCCGGTCCTCGTCGTGGATGGTGATGGACTGCCCCAGGCGGTCGAGCATCCGCCGGGCGGTCTCCATCACGCCCAGGCAATGGCTGTAGCGGGAATGATCGGCTCCGGGATACGCCAGCGATGCGATGCCGAGCTGGTGAATTCGCCGTAACCGCTGAAACTCGCGTGCATTGAGCAAATCGAACAGCAGGGCCTCGGAGGGCGTGTCGATCCGCAGAGCGATCACGTCATGGACCGGGTCGCGGATGATCTTTTCACGCATCAGGCACCTGCCAGGGCGGTTGAACGGACACGGACCGGACAAAAAACGTCGAGTTCGCGAGCCAACCCTGACGAACATGATAAATCGGTGTCTATCACACTGCCAAGCTCGCCGGATTTGTTCGTGACAGTCGTATGAGAAGCACAGTCAGCAGGTTATCGGTCCTGGTTGTCGGGGCGATGGCGATCCTGAGCGTCTGCCTCACAGCCGCCGCCACGTCGCGCCACACGGTGACGATCAAGGACATGCAGTACTCACCGGCGACGATCGAGGTGCGGGTGGGGGATACGGTCGTTTGGAACAACACCGACGACCGGGATCACACCGTCGTCGCGGACGACGGCAGCTTCAATTCCGGCAACATCCGCTCCGGCAGCAGCTTCAGCCATACCTTCGCCAAAGCCGGCAGCTTCGCCTACGGCTGCAAGTATCATCCCCGCATGCGCGGGACGGTCGTGGTGAAGGAATGAAGGTGATCTTGGATACCTGGGGAATTGCCGATTTCGGATTGCGGATTGTCGGGAAGGCCTCTGTGGCACGGGCTACCAGCCCGTGAATCCCCGGGCGGAGGAGTCATGGGCTTGGTAGCCCATGCCACTGTTCCACCGGCAAACCGGAATCCGCAATCTCCCGGGGCGTCCTTGACGCCGGGCAGCCCCCGGTTATCATTAGCCATTCGTATGTTGCGAATTGCCGCCATCAGCCCCATTATTATTCGACCCGAACAATCCGGGCAGGGCTGATCGTATACACTGTGTAACTGATGCAATCAAAGGCCCTGCCCGAGCGGCAGGGCCTCTCTTTTTTGGCCAGCACCCTCTTCGAGGACCCGATCATGCGACGCATCGAGATCTATGACACGACGCTCCGCGACGGCACGCAGGGCGAAGGATTCAACCTCTCGTTGGAGGACAAGCTGCAGATCGCCCGCAAGCTGGACGAACTAGGCGTCGACTACATCGAAGGCGGCTATCCGCTGTCCAATCCCAAGGACGTCGCCTTCTTCCGCGAAGTGGGCAAGCTGGGCCTGAAGCATGCGAAGGTATCGGCCTTCGGGATGACGCGCCGCCGCGGCATGACGCCGGCCGAGGATCCCGGCATGAAGGCGCTGCTCGATGCCCAGACCGAAGTCCTCACCATCGTCGGCAAGACCAGCGACTACCAGGCGCAGACCGTCATGGGCGTCTCGCCTGAAGAAAACCTGAAGATGATCTCCGAGACGATCGCCTTCGCGAAGCAGGCCGGCCGGATGGTCATCTACGACGCCGAGCACTTCTTCGACACCTTCCGCTCCAATCGCGAGTACGCGCTGCGCACGCTGATGGCCGCCCAGGAAGCCGGCGCCTCGGTCCTCGTGCTGTGCGACACCAACGGCGGCAGTATGCCCGAGTTCGTCGAGGAAGCCGTCGCCGAGGTGCGCAAGCACACCAGCGTCCGCCTCGGCATCCACACGCACAACGATGCCGGTGTGGCCATCGCCAACGCCCATGCCGCCATCCGCGCGGGCGCCGATCACGCCCAGGGCACGATGAACGGTTTCGGCGAGCGCTGCGGCAACATGGACCTGATCCCGCTGATCGCCAACCTTCAGCTCAAGTACAAGATGGACTGCCTCCGCCCAGGCACGCTCAACAAGCTGACCGAGGTGTCGCGCTTCGTCTACGAAACCGCCAACGTCAATCTCAATCCCGGCCAGCCGTACGTCGGCCAGTCCGCCTTCGCCCACAAGGGCGGGATGCACGTGCACGCCGTGCAGAAGGACGTCAGCACCTACGAGCACGTCCCGCCGGAAACCGTCGGCAACACGCGGCGGATCCTCGTCTCCGAGCTGTCGGGCGTCTCCAACATCGCCACCAAAGCCGGCAGGAAGTTCAACATCGAGCAGGACAAGGCCACGCTCCGCAAGGTCCTCGAGCGGGTGCAGGATCTGGAGAACGAGGGCTACCAGTTCGAAGCGGCTGAGGCCAGCTTCGAGCTGCTGCTGCGGAAACAGATCGGCCGCTATCGGTCGTTCTTCGACCTCGACCATTACCGCGTTGTCGTGCTGAAGCAGAACGGCGGCGAGCCGGTCAGTGAGGCGACGGTCAAGCTCAAGGTGAACGGCCATCCCGAGCATCGCGTCGCCGAAGGCGACGGCCCGGTCAACGCGCTTGACGGCGCGTTGCGCCGCTGCCTCAAGCCGCATCTGCCGGCGATCAACGATGTGCATCTGCTGGACTACAAGGTGCGCGTCATCAACTCCCGCGCCGAGACCGCAGCCGCCGTGCGCGTCGTCGTCGAGTCGAAGCGCAAGCTGGCCGACGGCAGGACCGAGGTCTTCGGCACGATTGGCGTCAGCGCCAATGTCATCGACGCAAGCTGGCAGGCGCTGGTCGACGCCTACGAGTACCATCTGCTGCACGTCGAGGAAGAGGCGCAAGCTGCGGCTGCGGGCCAACAGGTGGGCGCGTCAGCCTGATTTGGTCTTGCGCTTCCTGGCTGCGGGCTTCTTCCGGCGCGAGCCGGAGGACTCGCCGCGCGCCTTCTCAAGGCTGGCTTCGAGGGCCGACATCAGATCCATCGCCCGGCCGACGCGCGGCGGAGTGACGGATTTCTGTACGATTTTCTCGCCAGCGGCCTTCTTGCGCACCATCGCCTCGATGCACTCGCGGTATTCATCCTTGTACTTCGTGGGGTCGAACGCCGACACCAGCGACTCGATGAGTTGCGTCGCGGCTTTGAGCTCGCGCTCAGCCACCTTTCGCCCCGCCGGCAGGGCGTCCAGCTCCTCGGCTGGGACAACCTCATCGGCAAAGTGCATCGTGCTGATGCCCACCGTATGCTCCAGCGGGCGCAGGGCGACCAGATACTCCTTGTTGTGCATCACCATCTTGGCGATGCCGACTTTCTGAGTCTTTTTCATCGCCTCCAGCAGCAGGTGATACGGCTTGGCCGCCTGCGGCGTGGGGGTGGTGTAATACGTGCGAACGTAGTAGATCGGATCGATCTGGCCGAGATCGACGAAGTCGGTGATCTCGATCGTCCGGCTGCTCTCGGGCGCACACGCCTTGATCTCCGAATCCTGCACGACGACATACTGATCCTTGGATATCGGGTATCCCTTAATGATGTGTTCGGGATGCACCTCCTTCCCGTCTGCCGGGCAGACCATCTTCCGCTGCAGCCGCACCTTGTCCTGGTCGTGCAGCATGTGGAAGTGCACATTGTGCTCCCGCACGGCTGTGTGAAGGCGAATGGGAATACTGACCAGCCCGAAGCTGATCGAACCGGTCCAGATGGAGCGTGGAGTAGGCATGGGGTGTTCTGGGTTATTGGTTACTTGTTTGGCTTTGTCACTGGCCACTTGTCACTTGTCACTCGCAGCAATTCGGCGGCGTCGTTGTTTCGTGTTTTGTGTTTGGTTCTCTTGCATCTTGGAACTTCCTTGGAGCTTCGGGTGACTGCCAACCGCCAACTTTCGCGGCTGATGCCGGCACGCAATAGCGTGCCCTACGCTCGCCGCCTGCCGCCTGCTGCCTGCTGCCTGCTAACACCGAACCACCTCCCGCGCCGCCTTGTCATCGCGCAGGCCCAGGAACGATGCATGCTGGATCGCTCCGCCGTCGGGCCAGCGGCAGTAGGCGATTTGCGCGACGAGCTTCGGTTCGGCGAAATGGATCGTGGCTGACGATCGTGCGAAGCGCGACGGTGGCGGCAGGGCATCGACAAAGGGGCTGGTTGATCGCGCAAGTGGCTTGAGCTGCGCCAGCAGGCGATGCCGCGTCCTGGCGTCAAAGCCTGTCCCGACGCGACCGGCGTAACGGAGGCGCGATGTTCGGCGCCCGCTGCAGGAGGCGTCATAGTAGCCGACCAGGATCGAGCCCAATCCGTCAGCCGAGTTCTTCTCGCCGGTCCAGCCGCCGATGATGAACTCCTCCTCCTGCACGATCTTCAGCTTGATCCATTCGGGCGAGTGCCGGCCGGGCTGATAGGGGCTGTCCAGGCGCTTGGCGATGATGCCTTCCAGGTGGTTCTGCTCGGCTGCGCGGAGCATCTGCGGACCCTGAGCGACGTAGTACGGCGAGACGCGCCAATGCGGGCCGGCAAGCATCAGCCGCTGCAGCGCCTCGCGCCGCGCCGCAAACGGCTGATGCATCAGCGATTGTCCATCCAGCCAGAGCAGGTCGAACACGAAGTAGTAGACCGGGATCGCCTCCATCAGCCGCCGGATTGCGGCTGGATCTTTCACGTGCATGCGCTCCTGCAGCAGCGCAAAGCTCGGCCGATCAGCCTCATCAAGTGCGACGATTTCACCGTCGAGGACGGCTTGATGGTCCGACAGCACGTCCGGCAGGCCGGACAGTTCGGGATAGCGGGGCGTAATGTCGAGGAGGTTACGGCTTTCGAGGCGGAAGGATGATCGGTCGATGTACGCCAGCGCGCGGACACCGTCCCACTTGTATTCAAAGGCCCACGCCGCGGCGTCAGCCGGCATGTCGCCTGTGATGGCGAGCATCGGCGCGATGCCATGCGGCATTGCCTCTGCACGCCTGCGGGCGCGCAGTGAGGTTGTGGTAGACGTTCGGCTCATGACCTTGCCAAGCCTGGGAACATGGCAAGTCGTCCATGACGTCTTCAATTCCGTTTGAAGCCCGCACCGGCGGGGTCCCCGAGTCCCTTCGCGGGATGGCTACCAGCAAGGGGGATGCCGGGGAGGGGGAGACAAAATGCAGAATGCGGGATGCAGAATGCTGGTGATTGGTGATTGATGCGTGAAACTCAGTTGTGGATTGAGTGTTCACTGCAGACCGCCGACTGCTGACTGCAGACTGCCCTCACGGCAACGTTCCGGAGATCTTCCTGAACTCGC
>CALEKX010000017.1 GCA_937904525.1 uncultured Phycisphaerales bacterium | reverse complement strand
TTCTATTGTAGGGCGGCAAGAGAGCACAACGAAGGGGTGGGAAAGAGGCGGAGAGGCGGAGAGACGGAGAGACGGAGAGACGACGTGGTGATGCGAAGGTCAGTCACTTTGCACGGCAAAGCGATTGCTATACTGGGATTGCATTTCACATTGCGCAGTGCCCGTGGCGCGGGCGTCTCGCCCGCGCGTCTGCGCTCAGAACGCGGACGGGGGCGCCCATATCCCGTGATCCAAGACTGACAGATCGCGCCAGCGTTCTGACAGGCGTCCGTCTGTTGGCGGAAACCTGTCAGAACGCGTCACATGTCCAGGATTGCAAACTTCCAGACGTCTTCGTGCTCCGGTGGTTTGTGACCCACGCGACGCGAGACACGCATCCGTCAGTTGTCTGACAGGGCATTGGCCAGCGACTGCAGGAGCGTCGGGCGGGTGGTGGGCCCACGCTTTTCTTCGGCTGTGCGGCGGGCGGTGAGCTCGCCTTCGGCGCGGGCGGCAGCCAGGCGGGCTTCCTCAGCCTCGCGGCGCAGACGCTCGAGCTCCGACTCCTTCCGCTGGGCATCCTCGGAGACGTGCTGCAGCTCCGAGCGGATGTGCTGGACCTCCGCCTGGGCGGCGGTCAGGCGATGAGCGGACCAGAGCCCGACGATGAACAGCACGACGATCAACCCGCCGGCTGTGCCCCAAGCAAAACGCGACGTGAGGCGCGATCGCCGGGCTTCGCTGGTGGCCGTCGTGACGGTCTGCTGGTAGGCCAGGATGGCAAGATCGGTACGGCGCAGGCGATCCTCATGGAGCGCAAGTACAGTGTTCTGCAAGTGTTGCGCCATGTCAGACGGCTGGCTGACAGTGACAGACTCGGCTTCGAAGGTTTCTTCCTGGGCGCGCGCCTCAGCGACGGGCTTGGGGTCGGGGACATCGACGAGAACCTCGCGGCGACCGTTTTCGAGGCGGCTGGGGATTTCACCGCGGGTGATGCGACGGTGGAGTGTGCGTGTGGAGATCCCGAGTGTGACGGCGGCTTCTTCGACGCTTTGCCACGCCTGTGCCATGTCTGCCTCCTTGCAGAACGTCCGGTAATGTTGTCGGCCAGATCCATCTGGCGGCTTGAGGATGACATTTTAGTGGCGGACGTTTGTTGGGCAAGGGAGATGTGCTGTCAGGGGGCTGTCGTTGGTCGCTTGTCATCTGTCACTCGCGGGGCGCCGAGAATCCTGTGTTGGGCGCGGCGTGTGGCGGACAGGGGATGGGCGTCGTCGGACGGGGGCGGACACCTATATATATGTGGTGAGCGCGCGTCGTGTGCTGCTGCACCCAAGCCGCATGCACTTCGTCTCTTCGTCTCTCCGTCTCTTCGTCTCTCCACTCTACTCCTCAATCTGCACGCCCAGTCGTGCCAGGAGCTGATCGAACTGGTCGAGATCGGCGTAGTGGATGATCAGCTTTCCTTTCCCTCTATTGCGGGGGTTGGTGCGGAGCTGGACGCGCATACCCAGGTGTCGCTGGAGGGTCTTTTCCAGATCTTGGATGTGAGCCGAGGGGGCGGGGCGTGTCGGACGCGGTCGGTCATCTGTCTGCCCGTGGCTGACAATCCGCTCCAGATTGCGGACAGAGAGGCTTTCCTGCACCGCCAGGGCCGCCAGGCGGGCCTGTTCAGCCGGCTCGGGGATGCCCATGAGGACCTTGGCATGGCCCATGGATAGGGCGCCTGTGCGGATATACTCGCGGGCAGCCTGCGGCAAGTCCAGCAATCTCAGATAGTTAGCGATAGAGCTCCGATCTTCGCCAAGGCGTAGGGCCAGCTCCTGCTGGGTCAGACCAAGTTGTTCGACAAGTGTTCGGTAGGCTTCGGCCCGTTCGATGGGGTTGAGGTCCTCCCGCTGGATGTTCTCGATCAGGGCGAGCTGAGCCTGGGTGATGGGGTCGGTCTCGCGGACGATGGCGGGGATGACAGACAAGCCTGCCAGGCGGGCGGCTCGGAGGCGGCGTTCGCCGGCGATGAGCTCGTAGCCGTCGGGAGCCTGGCGAACGATGATCGGCTGGATGACCCCAGCCGCTTTCATGCTCTCAGCCAAGGCAGCGAGGGCGGCTTCGTTGAATTCCCGCCGCGGCTGGTGGGGATTGGGACGCACCTGGTCGACCGGGATCTCCAGGACGCGGGCGTGGGGTAGGGTGGTGTCGGCCTCCGGAGCCGGCGCGGCTGGCGGGGCGGCTGTGGGGGAGAGGAGGCTGTTGATTCCACGTCCAAGGCGGGGTCGATCTTTGGGATTGAGGGTCATGGGCGGCTCCTTGTGTGCAATGTTCTACGTGGAACATTGACATTGTGACGTTGTGGGGGGTAATGGGCAAGGATTGAGCGGACTCGAGACGGAGAGGCTAGAGCACCGACGAAGCGACGCCGCCGTGAAGGGCTTGCCCGGGCAAGGGAATGCAAAATGTTCCACGTGGAACATTCGCTTGGGCGAGGAGGAGACGGAGTGGTAGAGGTCGATGTTCCACGTGGAACATGCGCGCGAGCGGGGTTGGGGTCCATCAGCCCGCGCTTGGAGGACGCAAAGATCGGGAAAATGTTCCACGTGGAACATTGCACGCTGCTCTACGCCTCTCCGGCTCCCCATCTCATCCATTGTTCCACGTGGAATAAAATTGGTGTGCACCGGAATTGTTCCACGTGGAACATTGACAGAGGGCGGCGGGTACGGGGAGATCCTCCTTTCTTCAATGTCAGGCGTGTCCGACCGATGTCGGTCACGTGGCGGACGGTGACGGACGGTGGCGAGGTGATCGGCCTGGAGGGCGGGGACAGGGGGAAGACAGGCGCTCCTGGTTCGATCGAGGGGCTGCGCTAGCACGGCTGGCAGACGGGAGAGGACGTTGCCGCCCTTCTCTTGGCGGCGTGGTCGGACATCACCCGGTCACTGCCCCCTAGACTTCGTCTCTCACTCTCACCGACTCCTTCCATACCCCAATGTTTGGGTTTTGTCAAGTCCCTCTCTACCTTCCCTGCGTCCCCGAGATCCCCCGGCCTATAGCACGTTTGGTCGCCAGATGTATAATCGCCCCGGCGTGGTCTGGGTTGCCCCGGCCGCGGTTGGACTGGAACTTCTTGCAAGAGACGGACTTATGCCCTACACGCTGGCGCCTGCCGAGCCTGAGTTGACGTCGTCACAAACCGACGGACCCGATCCGGAGAATCTGTGGACGCTGAACTTCGGTCCGCAGCATCCAGCCACGCACACGACGCTGCGCCTCGTGCTCGAGCTTGACGGCGAGCGCATCCTCAAGTGCACGCCGCATATCGGGTACCTGCACAGCGGATTCGAAAAGCTCGGCGAGCACCTGAATTACAACCAGTATGTCACGATCGTGGACCGGATGGACTATTCGGCTCCGATCTACAACGAGCTGGCGTGGCATGGGGCGGTTGAGAAGCTGATGGGCATCGAGCTGACGCCCCGCTGCAAGGTCCTGCGGACGATCGCCGGCGAACTGGGTCGAATTCAGTCGCATCTGCTGTGCATCGCAGCGGCTGGGTTGGACCTGGGCGCGATGACGGCGTTTCTCTACGGGTTCAACGAGCGCGAAACCATCTACGACATCGTGGAATACATGTCCGGCCAGCGTTTCCACACCGCGTGGACGCGCGTGGGCGGGCTGAACATGGATCTGCCGGACGAAGAAGTCTTCGTCCGCATGGTCAAGCGGCTGATCAATGAGCAGCTTCCGCGTGCGATCGACGACGTGGAGAAGCTGCTGAACCGCAATCGCATTTTCGTGGATCGCACGAAGGGGATCGGCGTCATCAGCCGCGAGGAAGCGATCGCCTGGAGCCTGACCGGCCCGATGGCGCGAAGCGCGGGCGTGGCACGCGATATCCGCAAGGATGAGCCGTACCTGTGCTTTGCTGACAACTGGGACGGCCAGGGCGCGCCAGCCGTCGATTTCAAGGTGCCGGTGATGAAGACGGGCGATGTGTATGCCCGTTATCTGGTTCGGCTCGAAGAGCTCAAGCAGTCGATCCACATCATCCGTCAGCTGATCGACAACATCCCCAAGGGCCCGGTGAACGTCAGCCCCGAAGGCAAGGAAGTGCTTCCGCCGAAGGACCAGGTCTACAGCTCGATCGAAGGTTTGATCCAGCATTTCGAGCTGATCATGACCAATCGCGGGTTCAAGGCACCCAAGGGCGAGGTTTACGGCTGCATCGAGAGCGCCAACGGCGAGCTGGGCTACTATATTGTGAGTGACGGGGACAACGTCCCCTGGCGAGCCCGGACCCGGCCGTGCATTTTCATCAACTACTCGGTCTTCCCGAAGCTGATGGAAGGGCACATGGTGTCGGACGTGGTGGCCGTCCTCGGTAGCATCAACGTCATCGCGGCGGAGCTGGATCGGTGATGTTGGAATGCTGAATGCTGAATGCTGAATGCGGGATGGATCGCGTAGAGGCGATCCGTCTGAAAGCGTGGATGACAGGTCTGCCGCGCGTCTGACAAGTTGACCGTCACGATCGGAGAGATGTCATGTCAAAGACCATCGAGGCGATCGAGATTCCAGAGGCGGTCCTCGAGGCAGCGATGCGGCGTGCCGGGACGAATGAGCCGAAGGAGGCGGTGATCGCGGCCCTTCGCGAGTATGCCAAGCCGCAATCGCAGGCAGAGCTCGTCCGGCTGCTTGGTACGTCCGACGGTTTCTACACCGCGGAAGAACTGGAGCGTCAACGCGAGATAGATTCATGACGCTCGTGGACACAAGCTCCTGGATCGAGGCATTGCGTCAGCACGGGGATCCGGCAGTCCGAGCCCGGGTTGCTCGGTTGCTGGAACAGGGCGAGGCTGCGTGGTGCCAGATCGTCCGCCTCGAGTTGTGGCGGGGCGCCAACAACGACTGGGATCGCCAACTGCTGCGGCACATGGAAGCCACCCTGAAGATGCTCGCCATGTCGGACGAGGTCTGGGAGCGGGCTATCGGGTTGTCACAGAAGATGCGCAGCGAAGGATTGACCGTTCCTCTACCGGACCTGCTGGTCTTCGCCTGTGCCTCTGTGCATGGCGTGGAAATTGAGCATAATGACAAGCACTTCGCTTTGATGGCAGCAAAGTATCCGCCTTCAATGCAGGCGTAAGTATCTTGTGCAAGCAGTGCACAGCATCGGATATTGACTATGGCTTGGATCGTTGAAAACCGTCGGGAACAGTCAGCCAGGACGTCTGACACGCCTTATCTGACTGACGAACTCAAGAACCACCTGCGGGAGAAGTATTTCCCGCGGTATCCGACCAAGCGGGCGGTGCTGATGCCGGCATTGCACCTGGTCCAGCACACCTATGGCTGGATCCCGATGCAGGCCATCGAAGAACTGGCCGAGTTCCTCGAGATCGCGCCGGCTGAAGCGCTCGATACCGCCACGTTCTACGAAGAGTATTGGCTGAAGCCCAAGGGTAAGTACCTGATCGGTGTCTGCCGCAGCCTGGCCTGCGAGATCTGCCGCGGGCAGGAGCTGACCGATCACCTGCGCCGCAAGCTCGGTGTCGAACCGGGCGAGACGACGCCCGACGGCCGCTTCACGCTGATCGAGATGGAATGCCTCGGTTCCTGCGGCACGGCGCCGGTGGCGTTGGTCAATGAGGTCCTGCACGAGGAACTCACGCCCGAGAAGCTCGACCGCATCATCGCTTCGCTGCCCGAGGATCCGCACGACTACAAGGATCCGTCGGTCACGTGGGAAACGGAAAAAGCCGGCCACTGACACATGTCCGACAGGTGACGGACACCGTGCATGGTGCATGGTACATGAAGAATGATGCATGATGGGTGGCGCATGGTGCATGAAAGCATCGCGTCGTGGCAGACCGCCAATACACGATCCAATCGCCCCGTTTAGCGGCCCCGCTTGCGGGGTGAGTCTGTCGATCGATCGCGCCTGATCCCGCGCAGCAAAGTTCTTTGCCCCATGAAGTCATCCTCTTCCCAACCGCGCATCCCCACCTTTATGCGATGGTTTGGCCGGCAGGTGGGGTACGTCCGCAAAGCCATTCGCACCGAAGTCGACCCCAAGGTCATCTACCGCCAGGCCAAGGTCGACGAACGCCCCCATCCCGAAAACCCCAACATCACCCTCCGCCGCACGACAACCGACGAGGTTATCGTTCGCCCAAAGGATGACTGACAGGCTGTCAGACAGGCCGATCGCTAATTTCCAGGCTTTCTGTGCGAATTTCGGCTTGGCTCGCGCGGGATGTCTGCCGCGCCGGCATGGCACCATCGCATCGACTGCCACATCGGCAACGCTCAGTCCGCCATGCTGACCGCCGTCGCGAACGATCCCGCCCGCAGCCACCAGCACGCGAAGAGAACACAGAGCGATGAGCATGCGCTGTGGCGCGGGCGTCCCCAACATTACGCATGATCGGCGTACGTCCTTTCGAGAAGGTCATCCTGAGCGAAGCGAAGGATCTCGGCGTTCGGACGGTTGAGATCCTTCGCTACGCTCAGGATGACGATTTCGGACGACTATCGCCTATGTTGATGCATAATGTTGGTCCCGCCCGCGTCTGTTCCCTGTTTGATAGACGCAGGCGGGACGCCCGCGGCACGAGACAGGTTGGCAGGGCGTCGGCGCGTCGATCGGATTGGGCAAATCAGCCGCCAGCCATGGTCCGCCCCGGGCGACCAATCCCGGGCAGGGGGCGGCGACGGCAATCTTCGTTCCCCGTGGCAGTCGGGCACCCGGCCATGCGCCCCTGTGGGACGCATGGCGCCACCCCCAGCTCCGCATTCCTCATCCCGCAATCAGCATCCCGCATCCCTTCCCCCAATCCGCAACCCCCGAGCGATCCCCCCGTTGCCGATCCGCCACCCTTGCATAGAATGCCCAGTTCCGGCAAGCTGCCAGCAAAATCTAACCGAACAGGCGTACCGACAATGGCATTTACCGAACCCGTCCTTACCAAGCGGATTCCCCTCGACCCCAGCCAGCGGAAGCTGGTCTGGTACGACGATTACGTCGCCACCGGCGGATACCAGGCCCTCAAGAAGGCCCTGGACATGACGCCCGACGACATCATCAATGTCGTCAAGGAATCGGGCTTGCGCGGACGCGGCGGGGCGGGCTTCTCCGCCGGCCAGAAGTGGTCCTTCGTCCCCAAGGAAAAGACCGGCCCGCACTATCTGTGCGTCAACAGCGACGAAGCTGAACCGGGTACGTTCAAAGACCGGTACCTGATCGACCATGACCCCCATCAGCTCCTGGAAGGGGCTGCCATCGCGGCACTGGCCACCCAGTGCGATGTGATCTACATCTTCATCCGCGGCGAGTATCACCGCCAGGCCAAGGTGCTGGAGAAGGCCATCGAAGAGGCCTATGCCCATCACGTCTTCGGCCAGCAGGGCGTGTTTGGCTCGACCCGCAAGATTGAGTGTTACGTTCATCGCGGAGCCGGGGCGTACATCTGCGGTGAGGAAACCGGCCTGCTCGAAGCCATCGAAGGCAAGCGCGGCTGGCCGCGCAACAAGCCGCCGTTCCCGGCGATCGCCGGCGCCTTCGCCCGGCCGACGGTCATCAACAACGTCGAAACGCTCTGCTGCGTGCCGCACATCATCGAGCGCGGAGCCGACTGGTTTAAGACCATGGGCACCAATACCTCGCCCGGGCCGAAGCTGTTCGGCATGAGCGGGCATGTCAACAAGCCCGGCGTTTACGAGGATGAGCTGGGCATCACGCTCGACTATGCGATCAACAAGCTCGCCGGCGGCATGAAGGGCGGCAAGTACAAAGCCTGCATCTGCGGCGGCATCTCGATGGGCGTGCTCGGCCCGGATCAGCTCGACATCAAGCTCGACTTCGACGATGTGCGCTTCCGTGGCGGCTGCCTGGGTCTCGGCACAGCCGGCATGATCGTGATGAACGAGCATACCGACATGGTGCGGGCGCTGCGCAACTGCGTGCGGTTCTACTCGCACGAAAGCTGCGGCCAGTGCACGCCCTGCCGCGAAGGCTCAGCCTGGATGACCAAGATCCTCGATCGCATCATTGCCGGCTACGGCAAGGCACGCGATCTGGAGCTGCTGCTGGAGCTGGAAAAGACGCAGGGCATCATGCCCGGCACGACGATCTGCGGCCTGGCTGACGGCACAGCCTGGTCGACGCGGACGTTCATCAACAAGTTCTACGAAGAGTTCGCCGCCCGTTGCCCCGAGGAACCGGCTCCGACCGGCAAGACGATCTCCCTCCCTGTCAACCAGCGCGGCAGCCTGAACGTCGTGACGCCGATGGGGTTCAATACCCGCTGACAGGCAGTTGTCAGCCGAATCGAGCAAACAGACCAGCCCTGCCGGACCTCCGGCAGGGCTGATTCATTTGATGCCTCCCGCGCGATGGGGTTCAAAATGGACCGCTCCAAACCAGTCTCATCTGCGTAACTTTCCGGTTGTTTTCGCTACACAGATTCACTAGCCTCGCCCCTTCCACCACCTCCGGGGAGACGTTTCATGTGGAGGCGCCAGGGATTCACGCTGGTTGAGCTGCTGGTTGTCATTGGTGTAATTGCGCTGCTGCTGGGGCTTCTCTTGCCAGCCGTCATCGGCGCGCGGCGCAGTGCCAATGACACCCTCTGCAAGACGCGCCTGCGCGAGCTGGCGACAGCCGCCAATCTCTATCTGCACGATCACAGGCGCTACCCGCTGCCGCCGTCGCTGCCAGCCTTTGGCGGTCCGGTGCCACTGGCCATGACGCGCGAGCTGATCGACACCTTCAGCGGCTATGCCGCCTTTCCGACTGTCGACTATCACCTCCGCGTCACGGATCTGCCGCTGCTGATCACCTGCCCCGAGCGGATGAGCGCGGACGTGCTGATGGATGCCTATCCGCCCGAAACGTTTGGCGCGCCGTTCTGGAATACCGGCTTCGCCTATGTCGGGCCGGCACTGGATACCGGCAGCCCAGCCGCTCATGGTTTGGCGGCGGATCGGATCACCAATCTCCGCGGAACGCGGCGGGGCGTGCTCTGGGCCGATAATGTCATCCAGCTCCAGATCGGCGGATCGTCGGCTGGGTATGCCTATTTCCACTATGAGAACATCGAGGGGTTTGACCCGGTCAACATGATGATCCTCAACCCTGCTTCGCTCCGCGGCCACCATCGCGCCTGGACCGACGGCAGCGTCGAATGGCTGCCCAAAGGCACGTTTGACATGTCGGCTGGCGCGACCAGCCAGCAGGCGGCGTATCGCGTCGGCCATCCAGCCGGGCTGATGCTTTATTTCTACTTCTGACAGCGGGAATCCCGCCAAATCGCTCAATTGACCCCTCCGGCGTGCAGACTTAACATTGACCGGATGCACGCCCTTGCGGTGTCCATCTTGGCTCAGACGCAGTCGGCCGGGCCGATCTTTTTCTGGCTACTGGTCCTGCTGGGCCTGGTGGTGCTTGTAGCCGCCGTGGCGCTTTGGCTGCGACGGTGGTACTACAGCGACCAGTCGACAGCCGATGTCGGCTTCACCCTCGGCGATCTGCGTCGCCTTCACGCCGAGGGACAGATGACCGATGAGGAGTTCGAGCGTGCCAAGGCGCGCATCATCGCCGGAGCCCGCCGGGCCCTCGAACGCCAGGCCTCCGAAACTGAGAACGTCCCCGACAAAATGGACGTAGAGTCCAAGCCTCCCGCGGACGATGAAAGGCTGTAGAAATTCCGCCGCCAGCGGGGTTTCCGACGCCTGGGTCCCAGAACACGCCTCCCGGCAATGCTGTGACGCAGGTCCGCATAACGTGTATTGCGTGTTTTGTGCTTTGTCGGGCGACGTTTTTGGAATACTAATATGCGTCGTAGCCGGGTGATCGCCGGGCTCTTCCGCGATGCCGACGGCTTGTGACCATGACCTCGCAGCGGAGGCGGTCGGTCGCCCTCCCATGGTAAACAACGCCGCCTGTCTCCAGCCGTGGCTGGCATAGCCGCACAGGGGTCAGGGGCGCAAAGGAAGGCTTTGTTCAATGGCCAGCTCGAATCGCACCGGGAACGGTGGTGGTGGTGGGACAGGATCAATGCCCCCGACGGGCGGGTTCCGCGGACGTCGCGTGACCACCTGCAGCTTCTGCGGCAAGAGCAGCCGCGACGTCGGGCCCATGGTCGAAGGACCCTCCGACGTCTACATCTGCGCCAACTGCGTCGATCTCGCCCATAACATCATCCGCCAGGAAAAGCGCAAGCTTGCCGGCAGCCAGCCGCTGTTCAGCACGATCCCCTCGCCGCGGCAGATCAAGGAGTTCCTCGATCAGTACGTCGTCGGCCAGGATTACGCCAAGCGGGCGCTGTCGGTCGCGGTGCACAACCACTACAAGCGTCTGACAACGCTCGACGCCGCCGGCGATGCGCGCGATCCGTCGGATGTCGAGATCGACAAGTCCAATGTGCTGCTGATCGGCCCGACCGGTTCGGGCAAGACGCTGCTGGCCAAGACGCTGGCGCGCGTGCTCAACGTGCCTTTCGCCATCGGCGACGCCACGACCCTCACCGAAGCCGGCTACGTCGGCGAAGACGTCGAAAACATCCTGCTCAAGCTGCTGCAGGCGGCTGACTATGACCTGGAAGCCGCGCAGCGCGGCATCGTCTACATCGACGAGATTGACAAGATCGGCAAGACCCAGAACAACGTCTCGATCACGCGCGACGTCAGCGGCGAAGGCGTCCAGCAGGCGCTGCTGAAGATGCTCGAAGGCACCATCGCCAACATCCCGCCGCAGGGTGGGCGCAAGCATCCTGAGCAGCAGTACATCCAGATGGACACGACGCAGATCCTGTTCATCTGCGGCGGCAGCTTCGTCGGCCTGGAGGACATCATCCGCAAGCGCCTTGGCAAGCGGATGATCGGCTTCGTCAGCGAAACGACACCGGCTGAGACCGCCCGCGAGCGGGCCAATATCCTCTCGCAGGTTCAGCCGGAAGACCTGATCGAATACGGCATGATCCCCGAGTTCGTCGGCCGTCTCCCCGTGACGGCCACGCTCGAACCGCTGGACGTCGAAACGCTGGTCTCGATCCTCACCCAGCCGAAGAACGCCCTGGTCAAGCAGTACCAGAAGTTCTTCCAGATGGAAGGCAGCGAGATCGAGTTTACGCCCGAGGCGCTCGAGCTCATCGCCGAGCGCGCCCTCAAGCGCGACACCGGCGCCCGCGCCCTGCGTGCGGTGTGCGAAGAGATCATGCTCGACCTGATGTACGACCTGCCCGACCAGCAGCAGGGCGGCAAGTACGTCATCACGCCCGAGGTCGTCGAAGGCAAACACAAGCTCTTCGAGATCCGGCCCGAGCGGCGTCGGGAAAGCGCCTAGTCTTTCGTCATACCCATCGAGGCGGCCGCGAAAACGCGAAGGTCGCAAAGGTGGCCAGAAGGCGCTTTTGTGTAGCGCAAAGAGCCCAAAGACATCAAAGATCGCAAAGATTGAGATTGGACCTGATGAGGTATCCAGTCTTGGTCTTTGCGATCTTTGTTTCCTTTGCGGCTTCCCTCTGTCTGGCACGGGCTGCTGCGCTGTAGGGCAGGCTATTGCCTGCCGAAACCGATTACGCAATGCATCATCGCCTCCGC
>CALEKX010000016.1 GCA_937904525.1 uncultured Phycisphaerales bacterium | reverse complement strand
CGCCCAACTCGACCAACATCAGTTGGGACGATCTGCTCAGCGGCTATGACGGCCGGAACCTGACGCAGGCGCAGATGGAGGCCAGCGGACTCGGGCGCGACACGGATCCGATGAACCTCAACGAGATATACGGCTGCCCGTCGGACTACGTCTACAACACGCTGTACAATCCGCGCTTCCCCAACGGCAGTCCGCGCTCCTCCTACCAGCGCACCTACGTGCCGACGCGCGGGCAAAAGAAGGCCGGCCCGAAGGGTGACGGCACCGACGATCGGGCCTCCGGCATCGTCTGGCCCGGATCCGCCTGGTCCGCCAAGCTCTCCAGCGACGTCCGCCAGCCCCAGGAGACCATACTGCTGGTGGAGTACCGGCACCAGTCGGGCGTGGGCAGCACCACCAACTACACCGTCGACAACCCGAACGCCCAGCGGGGATCGTTCTCGATGCCGCCGCTGCACGGCAACGGCACGATGTGGAACTACCTGTTCTGCGATATGCATGTCGAGACGCTCGCCCCCGAAGACACCATGGGGTCGATCACCAATCTCGCCAGCAACAAGGGCCGGATGTGGACGCGCGACGCCGACTGATTGACTTCCATGCCGGCCCTTCGTCGCTCCGTCGCTGGCAGTTGGTATCCCGGGCCCTCAGAACACCAACCACCAAAACACAAAACAACAAAACACCAAACACAAAACCCAAATGTGCTACACTCTTGTCCATGCGATCGCCCGTATCCAGTTCGGCCTGCGAATCGCTGGAAGCCCGTTGCCTGCTGGATGCCGACTTCAACGGCGACGGTGTGGAGGATTTTGTCTATCGCGATACAACCAGCGGCGAGGTCACCGTCCTGCTGCTTCGGCCCAACGGCAATGTTTTGGCCAGCCGGCCGATCGCGACCGTCGCCAATCAGGCATGGCAGATCGTCGACGCAGCCGACTATGACGGTGACGGCGATGGGGATCTGCTGTGGCGGAATACCGACACCGGCCGGCTGCTGGTCTGGCTGCTCGACGGCCGCAAGCTGGTCGGATTCCGATCCCTGCCGTTTGCGAAATCACCCTGGCAGTTTGCCGCGGCGGCTGAGCACGCTGATTCCGATGATCACGATCTGCTGTGGCGCAATGCCGATGACGGGCGTCTGGTCCTGTGGCTGATGGACGGCCGGCAGATCAGTCGCACCGTCCAGCTCTCGCGCGAGCCCGATCCCAACTGGAAGGTCGCCGGCATGTCCGAAGTCCGCGGCACCGGGCCGATCGATACCGAGATCCTCTGGCGAAACGTCGCCACGGGCGAGAATCGCATCTGGCGCATCGAAGCCAGTCACTTCCGCTTCGCCGTCGAGCTGCGACCGTTGGGGCGGACGTGGCGCATCGGCGGCTTGGTCGATGCCGACCGAAGCCGCCCGGGGAAGGTCATCTGGCAGAACACGGCTGACGGGCAGGTTGTCCGCTGGACCTTCGGCGAGAATTACACCATCGACGCCATCCACCTGATGGCGTTTGACCCCAATCCCGACCGTCTGCTCATCGCGGGCCATGACTGACGCGGCCCGGAATGCGGTCGCAGCCGGCCGATGCAGGCCTCGCCAGCAGTCTATCCGGCAGGGCTGACCCATCTTCTCGCTAGTGAGGACTTCCTGCGGACATTGTTGTCCGATTCGAGACGACATCCATTGACTGCTCGCGTATGCTCCACCGTGAGCCCGGACGATAGACCTGCGGCTGTGTTGAGTAAGGCAGCTTTCAACGGCGTTTTCGCCGGGAGTCTCTAACCTTGCTTCGGTAGCCACTGTCGCACGATCGCGAGGGGGGAACGCGCATAGGAACCCTGGTCGCCAAACGCACGATTGACTATGTCTAACTCACTTGAACCTCTGCAGCCTCGGTTGCTTTTGCACGCGGACTTCAATGGGGATTCCATTGAAGATTTGGTGTATCACGACACCAACACCGGTGCGGTGATCGTGAAGTTTCTCAACGCCAGCCGGCAGGTGACAGGTCAAAAGACGGTCGCCATCCTTGGCAACCCGGACTGGGAGATCATGAACGTCACAGACATGGATGATGACGCCGACGGCGACATCCTGTGGCGCAACAAGGCCAACGGCAAGCTGGTGGAATGGGTCTTCGACTGGGACACCCTCGAGGGCTTCCGTTCGTGGCCAACCGCCAAGCCGGAATGGGAGTTCTGCGGCACCATCGAGCATGAAGGCCCGACGGCCTTCGACGATCAAGCCATGCTGTGGCGCCACAAGACCGACGGCCGCCTCGTGATGTGGCTGATGAACGGCCGGCAGATCGGTCGGACGGTCCAGCTTCCGATTGAAAAGAACCGGAACTGGACGGTGGCTGCCATCTCCGAGGTGCGCGACAACGCCGGCGGCAGCATCGATACCGAGATCCTGTGGCGCAACGTCGCCAGCGGCCAGAATCGAATCTGGACGATCCGCAATGGCCTGCTGACACAGACCAAGACGCTGCGGGCGGTGGGCTTGGCGTATCGCGTCGCCGGCTGGCAGTACGCCGATGAGACCAGCGGCGGCCGGATCGTCTGGCAGCATCTGCCGACGGGGGACGTCACCGGCTGGAACCTTGATCTGAATTACGAGATCGTCAGCTTCTTCAGCCTGCCGACGGATCCCACGCCCGGACGCCTGCTGTATGCCGGCGGCGACACGACCTGATCCCGATTGCGACGATACGGGTAACCGCTGTCTGCGGCGCGAGCGTCATGCCCGTGCCGCAGCGGTGTTTATGGGGTGGGCACGGCGTCAGCCGCGTCGGCTGTGATGAGCGTTACCTGCTCGTTGCGCGCCAGATCGGCCAGCGTCTGCCGGCCGACGATGACGCGGAACCGCATCCTGCCATCGACAACATCACGCTCCAGCACGCGCGTGTGCGACTCGATGAAAGCGATCAGCCGACCGTTGGTGACATCCACCTCAAGCACAGCCTCCGCCTGTTGCCCGCGCACGGCGCGATAGACGGCTTCATGAAGCTCGCCCAAACCCCGGCCGCTCTTTGCGCTGATCGGGATGGCGTCGGGATACTGCGTGCGCCACGCGGGGAAGTTCTGCTCGCCCTCAGGCGTGTCGATCTTATTCAGCAGCAGGAGCTGCGGCTTGCCGGCGGCGCCGATCTCTTCCAGTACACCCTGGACGCTGCGGAATTGCTGCTCGGCATGGGGATGGCCGACGTCCAGCACATGCAGCAGCAGGTCAGCCGTCACGGCCTCTTCGAGTGTCGCCTTGAACGACGCGACCAGATTGTGCGGCAGGTCGCGGACAAATCCGACCGTGTCGCTGAGCATCACTTCCGTGCCGCGTTCCAGCCGCCAGGCGCGGGTTTTCGTGTCGAGCGTGGCAAAGAGGCGATCATCCGCATAAGTGCCGGCGGCAGTGAGCGTGTTGAACAGCGTACTCTTGCCGGCGTTGGTATAGCCGACCAGGCAGACCGTGAAATGCTCCTGGTTGCGCTGCTGGACCAGCCGCGTCTTGCGCGCCTGGACTTTGGCGATCTCAGCCTTCAGGTCGGCGATGCGCTTGCGGACGATGCGGCGGTCGATTTCGAGCTGCTGCTCGCCCGGACCGCGCGTGCCGATGCCGGCTGGCGCGCCGCCGGCGATGCGCTCCAGGTGGCTCCACATGCGCGTGAGACGCGGATAGGTGTACTGCATCTGCGCCAGCTCGACCTGTAGCTTGGCTTCGTAGGTCTGGGCGCGCGTGGCGAAGATGTCCAGGATCAGCTCCGAGCGATCCAGGACCTTGATCCCTTCGCCTCGCTTGCTGCCGACGCGCTCATTGATGATCTTCTCCAGCGCGCCGATCTGTCCGGGCGACAGATCGTTGTCGAAGATGACGACATCCGCCTTGTGCTGGCGGGCCAGGTCGGCGATCTCGATGGCTTTGCCCGAGCCGATGTAGGTCCCGGGATCGACTTTCTGCCTTCGCTGGACGATCCGGCCGACGACCTGCGCGCCGGCTGTGTCTGCCAGCGACGCCAGTTCGCCCAGCGGATCGCGCGGATCGGCTGTCGAATCCGGCAGGATCACGCCTACCAGGATCGCCCGCTCGCGGCGGACCGTCAGTTCCGTGCGTTTCAGTTCAGACAAGATGCTTTCGCTGCTCCGTTACCAGGTTTGTTCGACCGCCAAAACCGGAGGCGGAACCGCATCATCCGCGTCCGGTCACGGTCTACTGCCTAAGTGTATCCAAGCCGTGGCTGGATGACACGCAGGATTGCCGACAATCCCAAACCGTGCCCAGCCGCTGCGTTGGCCGGGTCGATGATTGCGCGATTTTGCGCACAAATGCGCACTTGGAACGATAGGACAGTTCGGATGACGGCGGTGGGGGGCGTCAGTGCGGGTCTTCCATCTGGAGCGTCGCCAGGCTGGTCGTGACGTCGTCGCTGTAGTCGAACAGCTTGTCCAGGGCGGTAAGGAGGAAGACGCTCCAGACCGAATTGCTGATCCCGCACAGGACCAGCCGCCGGTTAGCGTCGTTTTGGATGCGGCGAAGCTGCAACAGCCGGCCGAGGTTGGAGGAGTTCACATGGTGAACGGCTGACAGGTTGAGCACCACGTCCAGCGGCTCGGCTTTGATCATGGAGATCAGCGCGTCGATCGTGTCGCCGAAGTGCGGATCATCGGCCAACTGCACCACCACCACACGCTCAGACCACCGTTCAATCGCCATGGCGACTCCTGAAGCGAAGTTCACTGTACCGTACGCCACATCCGGCGGATGTGCAATTGTGGATTGGATGTTTGGTGTCTTGTGTTTGGCTCTTTCGATGGCCTGGCTGCCAACTGACCAATCACCAACCGCTAACTGATCCAAGCCGCCTGCTGCCTGCCGCCCGCCGCCTGCTATACTGACGCCCATGCTAGTTGCACTCACAGGAGCCAGCGGGTTCATCGGGTCATACACTGCCCGGGCATTGCATGCAGCGGGGCACGAGGTTCGGGCGTTGGTCCGCTCGACAAGCCGGCGGGATCACATCAGGGATGTTGTGGCCGAGTTTCGCGTGGGAGAGCTCGACGATCCGCAGGCGCTGGCGGGTCTGGTCGCGGGCGTCGATTGCGTGATTCACAACGGCGTCGACTGGGAAGCAGCGCGCTCGGCGCCCATCCGCCATTTCGAGCGGAATGTCCTCGGCTCGTTGCGGCTGCTGGAGTCGAGCCGCCAAGCCGGCGTGCCGCAGTTCATCTTCGTCTCCAGTGTGGCGGTGCATCACCAGATGCTCACGGAACGCTATAGCGGCTTGATCGATGAGACACATCCGACTTGGCCGTCGGGGATCTATGGCGCATACAAAGCCGCCATCGAGCCGCACCTCAAGGCGTACCATTTCACCTATGGGATGAACACCAGCGCCTGGCGCCCGGCGGCGGTGTACGGGATCGATCCACGACTGGAGCGGTCGCAATGGTATGACCTGATCAAGCAGGCCCGCGACGGGCAGACGATCAGCACGGACCGCGGCGGCAAGATCACCCATGTGCAGGACATCGCCGATGCGTTGACGCTGGCAGTGGGGGACGAAAGCGTCGCCGGGCAGTTCTACAACCTCGTCGACGGCTACATGTACTGGCAGCGCGCGGCTGAGTTCGCCAAGGAGATCAGTGGCTCGTCAGCCGTCATCGAAGACCGCAAAGGCAGCGGCCCCAGGAACCAGTTCGACACCAAGCTGGCGATCGAGTTCTTCGATCGCCATGGCAATCACACCGCCCTGCGCCGCGGCGAAGCCGGCGTGCGGGAGTATGTCCACGACCTGCTGGCTGTGATGTCGTGAGGGACAGAAGGGTTCGCCAGGGGGGACACTGCGATTGCATGCACGCGGGACGCCCGCGCCACGGTGGGGTTGCTGGCCCGCAAGCCAGTGTTGCCTTCGCAATCTTCGCCGCTTCACGTGAGACGGGGTGAAACGCGTAGGGATTCCCACTACAATCGCCCGCCCTATGGCACGCATCAATGACAACTATCTGAAGCTGAAGGCGGGTTACCTGTTTCCTGAGATCGGTCGGCGGGTGAAGGCGTTTGCGGATGCAAACCCGCAGGCGAAGATCATCCGGCTGGGCATCGGCGATGTCACCGAGCCGCTGCCGGAGGCCGTGCGGGAGGCGATGCACGCCGCCGTCGATGAAATGGGGCGGCGCGAGACGTTCCGCGGCTACGGGCCGGAGCAAGGTTACGACTTCCTCCGCGAAGCCATTGCCGAGAATGACTTCCGCGCCCGCGGCGCGGATGTGACAGCCGACGAAATCTTCGTCTCCGACGGCTCGAAGTGCGACACAGCCAACATCCTCGACATCTTCGGCAATGACAACGTCATCGCCGTGACGGACCCGGTCTATCCCGTCTACGTTGACACCAACGTCATGGCTGGCCACACCGGCCCCGCCAACGATCAGGGCGAGTACGCCGGCTTGCGGTACATCCGCACCAGCGCCGAGACCAACTTCACGGCCATGCCGCCGAAGGAGAAGGTGGACCTGGTCTATCTCTGCTCGCCGAACAACCCGACGGGCACGGCCATGACGCGCGAGCAGCTTACCGCGTGGGTCGAATACGCGCGCCAGAACAACTCGATCATCCTCTACGACGCAGCCTACGAGGCGTACATCAGCGATCCGAGCATTCCGCATTCGATCTACGAGATCGACGGAGCACGGGAGGTGGCGCTGGAGTTCCGTAGCTTCAGCAAGCTGGCTGGGTTTACCGGCGTGCGATGTGCGTACACGGTCGTGCCCAAGGCGCTCAAGGGCCGTGCGGCGCTGGGCGAGGCGGTCGATCTGCATCGGCTTTGGACGCGCCGCCACACGACCAAGTTCAACGGCGTCTCCTACATCACCCAGCGCGGCGCAGCCGCCGTTTACACCGATGCCGGCAAGAAGCAGGTGCGGGCACTGATCGATCACTACATGACCAACGCGAAGATCATCCGCGAGAAGCTGAGCTCGCTGGGCTTCAAGGTGTTTGGCGGCGTCAACGCGCCGTACGTGTGGCTGGAAACGCCCGGCAAGATGAGCAGTTGGGATTTCTTCGACAAGCTGCTGAAGGAAGCCAACGTCGTCGGCACGCCCGGCAGCGGCTTTGGCGCCAGCGGCGAGGGCTACTTCCGCATCAGCGCATTCAACTCGCGCGAGAACGTGGAAGAGGCGATGCGCCGCATGGAGAAGCTGAAGGTCTGACGGCTGGGTGAGCCGCGGAGACGAAGCAATCTGAGAAGTGATGATTGGCGATCGATGCGTGAGCTTATGGCTCTGCGTCGGTCGCCAATCACATGCAGGGGCGGGAAGAACTTGTGGCGCCAGAGTTTGTCTATCCACTTTCTTTGGAGCCGCAGCCGCCGCCGTCGGGGCGGGGGGCGCGGCAGACGTCGATTTTCTGGATCAGCGTGACTTACTTCGGCCAGGTCGAGATCGCCTGGCCGGTGATCCTGTTGATGCCCGTGTTTTCCTGCCTGTGCATGGGCGCTGCATCGGATTGGGCGGTCACTGTGCTGATTCTCGTGCGGGCGGGCGCGAGTCTGGTGGGGGCAAGGGTGACGATCCCAGCGTATTGTGCGGCGGCGCGCCTGGAGAGGCCGATGGCGGCCTGGTTGCCGATGACGGCGGGGTCGTGGCGGGGGAGATGATCTGGTTGGCAGCATTTGTGAGGGTGGCGCCCGCCGCGCTGCCGGAGTTGGTGTGGTGGGGGATAGTGGTTGTGGTGGCAGCCGGGATGACAGTTGCGATATCGTGGCTGATACTTCATGGCCTGCGGGGGATGACACCTGCATCCTCAGCGGGCGGGTTTCCGGTGCGGTTGAAGTCGGATGTGGAAGCTGACGGCTGAGCTTGTGTCAGGCCTCGTCCAGGCTGTAAGAACACTGCCGTTTTCGAGGGCGTAAGGGGAGTAACGCCTGTGACCAAAAGGCTCTGACGGGTGTTTGTCGCCGAGCGGGGGAGCCGGTAGAATAGGGGCTCGCGGGGAAGTTGGCGGCGGCTGGTAATCCCTTTACTGGCGTCGTTTGACTTTGTAACACCGGGGTTTATACTGCTTGCCCTTCCAAGCTCCCGGTCTGCGCCGTGGTGGCGAGGCGGTGCAATCAGCGCTGTAACAAGGCGGAAGCCGCTGCCATAGCTCAGTGGTAGAGCGCGTCCTTGGTAAGGACGAGGTCGAGGGTTCAACCCCCTCTGGCAGCTTTGAGAAAACAGGATTGCCGATTGCCGATTTGCAATTGCCGATTTGGAAGGCAGCAACCTCGGTAGGCCGACGTGGTCGGGTCGGGTCAGTCGGCAGTTGGCAAGTAATCGGCAAGTACCCATTACGGAGGTTCGCAACATGGCAAAGGGCGTATTCGAGCGCAAGAAGCCGCACGTGAATGTCGGCACGATCGGTCACATCGACCATGGCAAGACCACGCTGACGGCTGCACTGTCGGCCCGTTCGGCCGTCAAGTACGGCACCGAGGCCAAGGACTACAAGTCGATTGCCAAGGGCGGTACCGAGCGTGACGCGACCAAGACGGTCACGATCGCGGCGGCGCACGTGGAGTACGAGTCGGAGACGCGCCACTACGCTCACGTGGACTGCCCCGGCCACGCCGACTACATCAAGAACATGATCACCGGTGCGGCCCAGATGGACGGGGCGATCCTGGTGGTGTCGGCTGCCGACGGCCCGATGCCTCAGACCCGCGAGCACATCCTGCTGGCCCGTCAGGTCGGTGTGCCGCGCATCGTCGTCTTCCTCAACAAGGTTGACCTCGTGGACGACCCCGAACTGCTCGACCTGGTCGAGATGGAAGTCCGCGAGCTGCTGAGCAAGTACGAGTTCGACGGCGACAACGCCCCGATCATCCGCGGTTCGTCGCTGCCGGCGGCTCAGAACCCGTCCGACGATGCGGCCTGCAAGTGCATCGACGACCTGGTCAAGGCGCTGGACGAGTACATCCCGATCCCCGAGCGCGAGATCGACAAGCCGTTCCTGATGCCGATCGAAGACATCTTCTCGATCAAGGGCCGCGGCACCGTCGCCACCGGCCGTATCGAGCGCGGTCGCGTCAAGGTCGGCGACTCGGTCGAGATCGTCGGTCTGGGCGAGACGCAGACCTCGGTCATCACCGGCGTCGAGCAGTTCCAGAAGACGCTGGACGAGGGTATCGCTGGTGACAACGTCGGCGTGCTGCTGCGTGGTATCGAAAAGGACGCGGTCCAGCGCGGTCAGGTGCTGGCTGCTCCCAAGAGCATCACCCCGCACACCCGCTTCGAGGCTGAGGTGTACGTGCTGACGAAGGAAGAAGGCGGCCGTCATACGCCGTTCTTCAACGGCTATCGTCCGCAGTTCTACTTCCGCACGACGGACGTGACCGGCGAAGCCAAGCTGCTCGGCGGCGCTGAGATGGTCATGCCCGGCGACAACGTCCGGATGGAGGTCGTGCTGCAGAAGCCGATCGCCATGCAGGAGAAGCTGCGTTTCGCCGTCCGCGAGGGCGGCAAGACGGTCGGCTCGGGTGTTGTGACGAAGATTCTGGAGTAACCGTGAGTTGGCAGTTGGCGGTTGGCAGATGACAGTGATTTGCTTTCACTGACGCTGCCAACTGCCAGCTGCAACTGCCAACTGGAGCAACCATGGCGAAGTTGAACCGCGAGTATGTGTGGCTGCAGTGCACCGAGACCGGTGACCTGAACTACCGCACCGAGATCAAGGTGGTCGGCGGCACGCCGAAGATCGAGCTGAAGAAATACTGCCCGCGTCTTCGCCGTCACACGCTGCATAAGATCAAGCGCAAGTAAGGCAGTCAGCAGTCTGCAGTGGGCAGTCGGCAGCAAATGCTGCTGGCTGCAGACTGGCGACTGCGGACTGTGCGTACGCCGGTAGCTCAACTGGCAGAGCGGCCGTCTCCAAAGCGGCAGGTTGGGGGTTCGATTCCCTCCCGGCGTGTTCTCGATCTGAAATGCCTGCCGGCGATGACCGGGCAAAGGCCAGGGTCAGCCGGCGGCAGGCGTGTCGTCGGGCAAGGATTTGCAGCCGGCGAGCTTGCAGTACCCATCGAAAAGGATCAGGGCAGCCGTGACCAAGAGTGATGACAGAGCTGTCGAGACCAGTGCCGCGTCGGCTGGCAAGGGCGTCGAGCGTTCCGCTGCCGGCAGCGGCGAGGCCGGCTTCTTCACGATCTACAAGAGCGGTCAGGGGTACTGGACGCGTCTGCTGACGTTCCTGGGGTTCCTGCTGGTCGGCGCCCTGACGGCCCATTTCGCTTACGAGCGGGCTCGGGCGTTCAACGCCGACTCGAAGGTGGCCCTGGCGATCGGCGGCGGGCTGTTCCTGGTCTGGGCGATCATCCAGCACTGGATCATGAACAAGCCGGCCAACGTCGACTTCCTGATCGCCACCGACAGCGAGATGAAGAAGGTCAACTGGACCAGCCGCGAGCAGTTGATCGGCTCGACCAAGGTCGTGATCCTCTTCATGTTCCTGATCTCGGCGACGTTGTTCGTGTTTGACATCATCTTCGGATACCTGTTCTGGCTGATCGGCGTGCTGCATGCAGCGCCTTTCGGCGGCTGAACCAGACCCAACGGAAGCTCACAGTCCCATGCAATTCTTCGTCCTCCGAGTCGCGAGCAACAAGGAAGACCAGGTGCGCGAGAAGTTGGCGCGCAAGGTCAAGATCGAAGGCCTCGAAGAGTACGTGGGGCGCATCCTCGTACCGACGGAGCGCGTCCGGCACATGAAAGCCGGCGTTCGCCGCGAGACCGATCGCAAGCTCTATCCGGGCTACGTCTTTGTTGAGCTCGAGCTCGACAAGGATGGCCGCATCCCGGACAAGGTCTGGTTCATGATCAAGGAGACCGAGGGCGTCGGCGACTTCATCGGCTCCAACGGCAAGCCCACGCCCATGTCTCCCAAGGACCAGGCCAAGATGCTCGAGGAAGCCGAGCGTCCCGAGGAAGCCCCAAGCCTCAAGACCGAATACAAGCAGGGCGACAAGGTCAAGGTCACCAACGGCCCGTTCGAGAACTTCGAGGGCGAGGTCGACGAGATCCTCGGCGACCAGGGCAAGGTCCGCATCATCACCACCATCTTCGGCCGCCCGACGCCGCTGGAACTCGAGTACTGGCAGATCGAGAAGCTGTAGGGATCGGCTGTTTCGCCGCTCACTGTTTGGCCTTTCAAGTGCCGGGTTCTCGCCGGATAGTGATATAATGTTGCTATGACGGTTGAGCGGCTTAAGAACGTCCACAGCGCCCGGCCGTTTCGCCCTTTCACAATCCACATGGGCGATGGGCGATCATTTCGTGTCGATCATCCGGAGTTTCTGTCCCGTTCACCGTCGGGCCGCACGATCGTGGTGCACCAGCCCGATGAGAGCTTCAGTGTTCTGGACCTGCTGCTGGTGACGGAAATCGAGGTCCACCCGCCAACGCAGGATTCCCGAGAGGCGGCCGCATAGGCGCGGACGGGGCCAAGGCGCTATGCAAGACCAGGCGCCATCTGAACCGGTCGCATACACGGAGCTCGTCTCTCAGTCTCTTTGTCTCTTCTCCCCTCCGTCGCTTCGTCGCTCATCCCGTTGCCGTTCACCGAGCCCACCAGAACGTTGCTTTGCCGTCCTCCCTCGACCGGTTACCATCAGATCAAACAACCGAGGTGAACTATCGTGGATCGCATTCTCATCGGTAAGGGGGCCGAGCCGGTTCATCTGCTGGCCCGGTACGGGAACCGCCATGGCCTGGTTGCCGGGGCGACGGGCACAGGCAAGAGCGTGACACTGATGGTGCTGGCTGAGGGATTCTCGCGCCTGGGCGTGCCGGTGTTCATAGCCGATGTGAAGGGCGACATCGCCGGCCTGGCAGCCGCGGGGACGCTCAACGAAAAGCTCCAGCAGCGCGTCGAGCAGATCGGCATCCCCGACTACCGCCCCGAGGCGAGCCCAGTGTTGTTCTGGGATGTCTTCGGCCAGGCCGGCCATCCCGTGCGGACGACGGTCAGCGAGATCGGCCCGGACCTGCTGGCGCGGATCCTCCAGCTCAACGACGTGCAGACCGGCACGCTGGCGGTTGCGTTCAAGCTCGCCGATGACCAGGGCCTGCTGCTGCTGGACCTGGATGATCTGCGGGCGCTGCTGACGTTTGTCGCCGACAATCGCAAGGAAATCTCGGCTGAGTATGGACTTGTAAGCCCAGCTTCGATTGCGGCGATCCAGCGGGCGCTGCTGTCGCTGGAACGCGATGCCGGCAAGGCCATGTTCGGCGAGCCGGCGTTGGAGCTGTCGGACCTGATGCGCACGGACCTGAGCGGCCGGGGCGTCATCAGCATCCTGGCGGCCGATCAGCTCATCCTCAAGCCGCGGCTGTACTCGACGTTTCTGCTGTGGCTGCTGTCGGAGCTGTTTGAAACCCTGCCGGAAGTGGGGGACATGGACCGGCCGAAGCTGGCGTTCTTCTTCGACGAAGCCCATCTGCTGTTCGACGACGCGCCGCCGGCCTTGCGGCAGAAGGTGGAGCAGGTCGTGCGGATCATCCGCTCGAAGGGCGTGGGCGTTTATTTCTGCTCGCAGTTGCCCGATGACATCCCCAATGAGATCCTCGGCCAGCTTGGCAATCGCGTGCAGCACGCCCTGCGTGCTTACACGCCGCGTGATCAGAAAGCCGTCCGCACCGCGGCTGAGACGTTTGTTCCCAATCCCGCGATCGACGTCGTGGAGGCGATCTCGCAGCTTGGTGTGGGCGAGGCGCTGGTCTCGACGCTGCAGGAAAAGGGCGTTCCCATGCCGGTGGATCGTGTGCTGGTCTGCCCGCCGCGCTGCCGCATGGGCGCCATCACGCCGGAAGAGCGCTCGGCTGTGCGGGCGCGAAGCCCCGTCGGGGCCAAATATGACACGCCCGTCAACCGCGAGTCCGCCTACGAGATCCTGACCCGCCGTGCCGAGGCAATGGCTGCCCCGTCAACCGAATCCGCGCCGCCTCCGCCGTCCCAATCCCAAGCCGGCGGCGCGATCCACGATCTCCTCTGGGGCACCAAGCGCCGCCAGGGCATGGTCGAAACCATGGCCAAGCAGACGGCTCGCACAGTCGGCAGCCAGCTCGGTAGAAGAATCATCCGAGGCCTGCTCGGCGGCCTGTTCGGCGGGTCGAAGCGACGATAACGCGCGTATGGCCCGCCGCTTCCGAAGGACAAGGCAATCATGTCTCCATACATCACGCACAATCAGTGGTTTGTGCTGTTTTTCGTCGCGGCACCCGTGATAGTGTTGGCCGGGTGGCGGTCGATCATCTCGGCGATCATTCGATGTGGATTGGCATGCGTTGCCGGCTGGGTGTTGATCCAGCTGGCGGTGGATCGCCACTGGGAACTGCGAATTGCGCTGCTGCCGCCCAACGCGACGCCGCAGCAATTGATGGACGCGACCGCCGACGGCGCCAGCCGCGTGTTCTACCGTCTGCTGGGCTGGATTCCAGCCGGGCTGTATGCGCTGATGTGGCTGTGCCTCTGGCTGGTCCTCTGGTCGTGTCTGAAGCGGCGGCGCAACCAGGCGGCGCTTCGAGAACCTCGCATGGAAGCGTCTAACTGATCGCATCGGCGTGGCACGGGCTACCACAACTTTGTGCGTGATCTACGAAAGTTTTCCCAGAACGTCAGCGTGAGACTTTGTGAAGTTATTCGTGGCGCGGGTGTCTCGCCCGCGATTCGGAGCAGAAAACGCGGGCGAGACGCCCGCGCCACACACGAACACATAAGCTCTGAGCGAAGCGAAGGATCTCGGCGTTGGGGCGGGTGAGATCCTTCGCTGCCTGCTGAAGGCAGACGGCCAGGTTGCCGCCAGCTATCGGATCCCCGATGCCGAGCCGTTGTGGTGCGAGGGCGGGAAAATCTATCTTTCCGGTGTGGGGCATATTACCGGGATCTCGGTGGATCCCGTGCGGCCGGCGCAGTCCCTGCCTGATGCGCTATACGCGGGCAATGTGGTCGATTTCTCGCAGGGCATCGACCATGCCGTGATGCGCCGTGAGAACAAGTATGGCAGCTCCGGCGGCATCGGGGATGACGTGGAGACCCTGCTGGAACGCTGATCGCCTGTTGCGAAACGCCACAGTGGAGCAATGAGGCGCCTTCGAATGGCAGGCTGGTGGTCCGGAGCCATCCGAGGCGTTAGAATCAGCCGATACACACATGCCGCCGAACCCGGCGATGGGCCTAACGTCTTGACTATCAACGGACAACCAAACCACTGACCACGGACCAACATGCTCCAGTTCATCCAGTATTACGGCAAGTATCAGACCATTCGGGGCAATTTCTCGACATTGCCTGCGTGGGCACGAGGGGTGGCGGTGCTCTTTGCCCTGCCGGGTTTGGTGTTGATGCTCTTGTCAATCCTGGCATTTGTTGTTAGCCTTGCCGTCCTTTTCCTGCTCACCGTGCCGGTTTACCGGCTGATGCAGGGGTTAACCCGCCTCGGCCGCCGGCGTGCCGACGAGGAGATGCAGTTTGACATCTCCGAGGTCGTGGTGACAGATGCCCCCCGGCGTCAAATTGATGTGCGGATCGTGGAATAGCCGGCAGGTTTCACGCTGGTTGGGTTGTTTTTTTGAATAGAGCACCGTCATGGCGAAGAAAGAGATCGCGGTTCAGTTCAAGCTCCAGGCTCCCGGCGGCAGCGCGACCCCCGCGCCCCCGATCGGTCCGGCACTCGGCCAGCACGGCGTGAACCCGGGGCAGTTCATCCAGCAGTTCAACGCCGCCAGCGCCCACCTCAAGGGCAAGGTCGTCGGCGTGCTGGTGACGGTCTACAAGGACCGCTCGTTCAGCTTCGAGCTGAAGTCGCCCCCGGCTTCGGTCCTGCTCAAGGATGCCGTCAAGGCTGAGAAGGGCAGTGGCGAGCCCAACAAGAACAAGATCGGCACGATCACGATGGAGCAGTGCAAGGCCATTGCCCGCGAGAAGTTCAAGGATCTCAACGCCTTCGACGAGGACCGCGCCGCCCGCATCATCGCCGGCACGGCCCGCTCGATGGGCATCGCGGTCGAAGGCTAATGCGGAATAATGAATGATGAATTGATTCCGCATTCCTCATTCAGCATTCAGCATCCGAAATTACGAAGGGCGGACCACGGCCCGCAACAGTGGAAGCTTCTGCGGGAAGCTCACCGATTTGTCCCGCATTGAAAGGAGCGAACGCCACATGGCGATTGCAGTCAAGAAAACCCGTTCCAAGCGATACAAGAAGGCGGCTGAGAAGGCCACCCAGCAGCCGCTGAGCATCGAAGAGGCCATCGACAAGCTCAAGAGCTTCGATGCGCCCAAGTTCGACCAGACGGTCGAGCTGATCTTCAGCCTCGGCATCGACCCCAAGCAGGCAGACCAGATGATCCGTGGATCGCTGTCGTTGCCGCATGGTGTCGGCAAGACCAAACGCGTCATCGCGTTCGTTCCCGAGCATCAGAAGATCGAGGCCCTCAATGCCGGCGCCATCAAGGCCGGCGGGCAGGAACTGGTCCAGGAAGTCGAGCAGACGAACTTCACCGACTTCGACGTCGCTATCGCGACGCCCGACATGATGCGGTTCGTCGGCCGTCTCGGTAAGGTGCTGGGCCCCAAGGGCCTGATGCCTTCGCCCAAGGCTGGCACCGTCACCACTGACGTCGCCAACGCCATCCGCGAGTACGCAGCCGGCAAGATCGAGTACCGCAACGACGCCGGCGGCAATGTCCACTGCGTGGTCGGCAAGGTCAGCTTCGACAAGGCCAAGCTGGTTGAGAACATCCAGGCGATGATCAACCAGATCCGCCGCGTCAAGCCGCAGACGTCCAAGGGTGCTTACATCCGCAAGGTCGTCCTGAAGGGATCCATGACGCCGGCTATCTACCTCGCGGTTTCCTGATCGCTGGGTGACGGACGGCAACTGACAACGGACCACTGAGAACGGACAACACAATGAGCAAGCAAGTCAAAGAACTCCTGACCCGCGATCTCCAGAAGCGCCTCGAGGGTGTCGAGTCGGTCGCGGTGCTGAATCCCCGCGGGATCAACGCCACGCGCACCAACCAGCTCCGCCGCAAGCTCCATGAGCACAAGCTGCGGATGACGGTTGTGCGTAACAGCCTGGTGCGCCGCCTGGTGACCCAGAGCGACTCGCCCCTGAAGGGCTTCGAGCCGCTGCTGGACGGCCCCAGCGCGGTCGTCTACGGCGACGCCAGCATCTCGCAGATCGCCCGCATCCTGCTGGACCAGAAGAAGGAGCTTGAGGGCATTGAGCTCCGCGGCATCTTCTTCGATGGCGACATCTTCCCCGGCGAAGAGGGCGTCGAGAAGGTCAGCAAGATGCCGACCCGCGAGGAAGCCATCGGCACCATCGTCGCCGCCATCCTCGGCCCCGGCCGCAAGCTCGCGGCTGCCGTCAAGGGCCCGGGCGGCAAGGTTGGCGCGGTGCTCAAGAGCATCCAGGAAAAGCGCGAGTCGGCTGGCGAAGCGGCCCCGGCTGCGTGAAAGTGACAACGAGGTATCGGGTGATGGAGTGAGCAGGAGACGGGTTGATTGTCTGACGCACGACGCACGGAAAATTACTCAGCCATCCGATCGCTCGATCACTCAATGAGAAAGTAGATTTTCCGACAGTCCTGACTGTCCCCGCCCGTCGGGGTTAAACGCATTCCACCGTGGAATGGGCTCTTGGGACGGGATTAGTTTCGACACGTTTGCGCCACGACACGGCGCGGAGAAACTCCAATGGCAGAAGTCTCTGCAGAAATCAAGGAACTGGGCGACAAGCTCGCCGGGCTGACCCTCAAGCAGGCCGTTGAGCTGACGGATTACCTCAAGGAAGCGCATGGCATCGAGCCCGCGGCTGGCGGGGCGGTTGTCATGGCTGCCGGCGGTGCCGCTGGCGGTGGGGCTGCTGAGGCGGCTGAGGAAAAGTCGACCTTCGACGTTATCCTCAAGTCGGCCGGCGACAAGAAGATCCAGGTCATCAAGGAAGTCCGCGCCGCCACCGGCCTGGGCCTCAAGGAAGCCAAGGATCTGGTCGAAGGCGCTCCCAAGACCGTCAAGGAAGGCCTCTCGAAGGAAGAAGCCGAGAAGCTCAAGAAGGCCCTGGAAGAGCAGGGCGCTACTGTCGAGCTCAAGTAAATCGCCCAGCGATTTTCGACGGTATCCGAAAGACCGCGGTGCCCTCAGGCATCGCGGTCTTTCTTTTGGACGTGAATGGACGGCGACCACGGAGGCGCGAATGCCGCGAAGGTGGCGCGAAGGCGGAATTGGGGATCCGCCTTGGCGGACCGGTTCTGCCGACCATCAGCACCCGGTAGGGGCATATGGCATGTGCTCCATGGCGAACGTCTATCGGTCGAGCCGATGCGCACAACATGCCCACATCGCAAAACCGGTATCCCTTAAACCCGCACGTCCGAGAACCGGCCAAAATCCCCCCAACTCCCATAAAGTAGCCACCTTTCTGTCTCGATAAGATGGGTAGTTTGATGCCCCAGAGGACCAGCCTTCTATGACCACCACGCTCCACGAGCCCAACGAGATCGTCCAACAGGCGGTCCGCAGCGTGACAGCCATCGCCACCCTCCCGGAAGTCACCGCTCGCATCGTGGAGACAGTGCAGGATCCCCGCAGCTCAGCCGCACAGCTCCACAAGATCGTCTCGCACGACCCCGCCCTCGTCACACGCATCCTCAAGGTGGTCAACAGCGCCTTCTACGGTCTGCCCGGACAGATCGCTTCGATCGACCGAGCGATCGTGCTGCTCGGCTTGAACGCCATTAAAAACATTGCCGTGGCTGCCAGCCTCGGGCAGCTCTTCCGCGGCGGCAAGCTCTGCGACGGCTATGTGCCGCGTGACCTGTGGAAGCATTGCATCAGCGTCGCCGTGACCGGCCGTGAGCTGGCGCGCGAGCTGAAGCTCCCGATCGCTGAAGAGGCCTTTCTTGCCGGGATGATCCATGACATCGGCCTGCTGGTGGCGCTGCAGGTCTGGCCGGATCAGCTCCGACAGGTCTGCTCGCGCGTGCAGAAGGGCGAAAACGATTTCTGCGCGGTCGAGCAAGAGGTGTATGGCGGCGTCGATCATCAGCAGCTCGGCCAGGCCATGGCTGAGCTGTGGAAGTTCCCGCGAGCCTGCCAGCAGGTGGCGGGATACCACCATCGCCCCGAAGCGCTTCCGGCTGAAAGCCGCCTCCTGACAGCCGTCGTGTTCGTCGCGGACACGTTGTGCGCAGCGCACGATTCCGGCTTCCCGCTGACGGCCCGCCATCAGGAGCTGGCTACCCGCGACCTCGAGCCGCTGGAGATTCCCCCGACCGTCCTGGAGCGGCTCTCAGCCACGCTGCCTGAGAAGATCGAAGCCGCCGCAGCTCTGATCGGCTGACGCCGTTGCTGCCTCGTATATCGCACCGCTCGGGTCGGTCGGCCGCAAACCCCGCCGTTTTGCTTTGCCCGGTGTGACGCGCGTAAGGTATGATGAACCTGCCACCTCTGTGCGTTTCACTTGAAGAGGGCCGATCTCATGAGCGAAGGAATTCCCCAACAGTCATCGCGCATCCCGCCGCAGCGCGTTCAACCGGTGAGCACCGCGCCCATCGACCTCGAGCCCATCGAGATCGAAGGTGACGACAAGCTCGAACCGATCAGCCTGGTCGAGCCGTCCGCTAACGAGCCGTCGCCGGCATCGAAGATCCGGGCTTTCGGCGTCGCCCAGACCGGCCGCAGTGCCCAGGCCTGGAAGCGCAAGCCCAAAGCCACCGGCACCGGCTCGATCCGAGTCCGCACGTTCCATGGCAAGCTCTCCGAGCAGGGCATGGACTTCATGGACAACCAGATCAACGAGTGGCTGGACGCGAACCCGGACATTGAGATCAAGTTCGTCACCAGTGCCATCGGCCAGTTCGAAGGCAAGATCCGCGAACCGGCGCTCGTGCTCAATGTCTGGTACTAGCCGGGCGCTGCGACAGATGATCTACGAACTCAGCCGTGTGTAGGACGCGTTCAGGAGAACGCACGGGCTGCTGCACGCCCGGCGATCGGAGGTAGGCTTCCGACCTCGCAGCGCAAAGGTTGTTCGCAACTCACCACAGACAACTGACCACTGACTAGATGTAATACATCGCCTGATGCTCAGCCGTCGCGCGGTTGACGTGCTCGAGCAGTTCCTCGAGCGTCATATTGTCCAGGACTTCGTCCGTGGCTTCGGTGAGCCGCTGGTTGATCAGGCGGACGGCCACCGTGCCGGGAGAGGCATCAGGGGCGGGGGGGGTCTCCTTTTGCGTCAGGCGGCCTTCCAGCCGGCGGATGATGTCGCCCACCAGGATCTCGCGCGGAGACCGCGACAGGCGATATCCGCCGCCGCTGCCCACCTTCGATTCCAGGAAGCCCCCGCGCCGCAGTGCCAGCAGGATCGATTCCAGAAACTTGTTGGGCAGATCTTCCTGCTTGGACAGATCTCGGGATTGGATGAACCCCTGCGGCCAGAGCCGCGCCAACTGAACAACCGCTCTCAATCCGTACTCGGTCCGCTTGGAAAGCCGCACGTACACCTCCTGTACCCCTAATCCTATCAAATTGGTGGACATTTTCGAGTCCGGAAGGTGCCCGTCAACAGCCCCGATCCCCGCTTAGCCCAGATGTGACCGGAAAAACCTCAGCCAGTTGCCCCCCAGGATCCCCGCGATATCGCCATCGCTGAAACCCGCCTGCCGAAGGGCGTCAGCCACCTTCGGCAAGTCGGCGCTCGTCTCGATCTCCTGCGGAATCTGCTCGCGGCCCAAGCCGCCATCCATGTCTGTCCCCAGCCCGACATGCCCGGCATCGCCCACCAGATCGCAGATGTGGCGGATATGCCGCACCACATCCGCCAGCGTTGCGCGCCGATGGCTCCGCTCGTCCGTGCCGATCAGGAAACGGTCGTAGAAGTTGATCCCGATGACCCCGCCTCGTCCGACGATGGCCCGGATCATCTCATCCGACAGTTGCCGGTCTGTGGGGATGAACGCCCGGCAGTTGGAATGCGTCGCGCAGATCGGCCCGCTGCTCCGTTCGAGCAATTGCCAGAACGATTCCTCTGCCAGGTGCGAGGCATCGTGGATCATGCCAATCCGGTCCATCTCGCGGACCAGTTCGATCCCCTCAGCCGTCAGCGGCCCGGGCGCGCCCGTTCCGCCTGCATAGCGCGTCCGTCCCCACGCCAAGCCGATCATCCGCACGCCGGCGTCCCGCCAGCGTGCCAGATCGGCTGGAGACAGGATCGGATCGGCGCCTTCCATCAGGATGATTGCGTGAACCTCACGCGCGCTGTCCGCCGCCGGCAGGTCGGCAGCGCTGCGGACCTGCTTTATCTGCCCGGCTTCGAACTGCTGCTGATACCACCGCATCTGCGCCCAAGCCATGTCGGCGGCTTCCGCCGGCGTCGAGTATCCGGGCCACTTGTCCCCCAACGGCTGGCAGAAGATGGTTGCGCAGATCAGCCCAACACCGCCCTCGCGCAGATCCGGCAAGCCGACGGAGGGAATCCCCTGGTGGTCCGGCTGCTGCTGGCGGGCCGGCGCCAGCACGTCGCGGCCGTTGAGGGCGTTGTACGACAGATCCAGATGGGCATCGACAATCAGCACAACTCACTCCTGCATCGCCATCAGATGGCGCACCACGCTGCGTCCCAGCGCCCGCAGGTTGTATCCGCCTTCAAGGACGCTGATCACGCGCCCCCCGCAATGGCGATCGGCCAATGCCATCAGCGAGCGCGTCAGCAGGTCGTAGCCTTCTTCCGTCAGGCGGATCTGCGGTTCGGCGAGTGTCTCGGCGTAATGCGCATCAAACCCAGCCGAGATGAGCAGCACCTGCGGCTGATACTCTTCCAACTCCGGCACGACGCGCAGATCGACAACGCGCAGATAATCCGCATCGTCCGAGCCGGGATTGAACGGCACGTTCATCGTATACCCGCGCCCGACGCCCGTGCCGATCTCCCAGGCATAGCCCGATCGCGGATAGCACGTCCGCGGGTCCTGGTGCAGGCTGACGAAAAAGACCGATGCCTCATGCTCGAACACAGCCTGCGTGCCGTTGCCGTGATGCACGTCGAAATCGACGATCGCGATCCGCTGCATGCCGTAATGCGTCTGCAGATAGCGCGCCGCGATCGCGATGTTGGAAAAGAGGCAAAAGCCCATCGGGAACTGCGGTTCGGCGTGATGTCCCGGCGGGCGAACGGCTGCGAAGGCGCGTTTGACCTTGCCGGTCATGACGGCATCGCAGCACTGCAGCACGCATCCCAGCGCCCACAGGGCCGCGTCGAAGCTATGCTCCATGCCGGGCGTATCGCCCTGGTCGAGCACCCCGCGATGGCTGCAGACGTGCCGTACGCGCTCGATGTACTCCGGCCGGTGGACCAGTTGCAGCCATTTTTCGTCCGCCTGCGCGGCGGGCAGCTCCACCAGCGGCCGCCCGCGCGGCAGGGGGCCGAAGTCGATCTGCAGATCGGGGAAGGGATCGGGCGAGACGAGCATCCCCGCCTGGCGCAGCGCGCGGTTCACCGCGATCAGCCGCTCAGGCCGCTCCGGATGGTACGGCCCGGTATCGTGCCGCAACATCGCAGGATGCGTGCAGAAACCGACCGAAGACGTTGGTACAGCCGCGGTACTCAAGCAACCAGCCTTTTCCGAATGCAACAGACGGCGGAAAGGGGGATGGGGAGGGAGGAACCCGAATCTGAGATCTGATATTTCAAATCAGAGATCTCAAATCCCGAACCTCAGATCTCAAATCTGAATCTCAGATCGAGAATCGGCATCCCACACCCAACCATCGCCCCGCACCTCCGCCACTCATCCTACTCCACACCAATCCTCCGAAACCTCTCTGGCCAAAGGTAGCGCAGCAGCAGGGGCATGACAAGCACCAGATTGATCGAACCGAGGATCAGCCAATACCGCCACGACTTGAACAGCAGCGGATCGGCTCCGATTGTCACATAGATCGTCAGTGCCGGAAATCCGCCCAGGATCGACCCCAGGAACACCTCGCCAGCCGTGATCCGCGTCAATCCGAACAGATAATTGCTGATTCCGAATGGCAGGAAATACATCAGCCGGACGGCCATCACAACCAGCAGCCCATTGTGGCCGAGCTTTTCCTCCAGCCGCTGGACGCGTTCCATCCGAGCTTCCACCCGCTGACGAAACCACGCGCCGCCCAGCCAGCGGGAAAAGACCGTCGTCACCGTCGCCGAAATGCCGGCCGCCGTCAGCGCATATGCGCATCCCCATCCCAAGCCAAACACGAATCCCGCCAGGATCTGCAGCCACCAGATCGGCAGCATCAATAGCGCGCACGCCAGGTACGTCAGCAGATACAACCCCACAGACAGGACCGGTCTCGCTTCCACCCACGACCGCGCCCGCTGGCCGACGGCTTCGTGGTCCTCCATGATCTGCTTGCCGGTTTCCGTGAAACCGGCGAACCACACGCCCCCGGCGATCCCGCAGACCAGCAGCACCAGTATCACCAGCCGCAGGCGCTTCTGCCCGGGCGAATAGACCTCTTGCGACGCCATCGCCCGATCATACCCGCCAGACACAGCCGTTGGCGAATGGCTCATCGGCCCCTGGCTTTCTCCACCCACTCCTGCAACGGCACAACCGCCGGCGCCTCGCCCGCAGCGCCCTGTGGCGTCAGCAGCACCGTTACGCGCACGTCGCTGGTCTTCCCGGGCAGATGCACCTCAAGCCGGTGGACGCCCTTGTTGGGGTTCTGCGGTGGGGGAGCCGACGCATCGCCGATCGCGAAACGCGCGCCCTCCGGCGAGAGGATCCGCGCCGTCAGCGTCTTGCCATTCCGGCGAAGCGTCGCCTGCGCGCCGTCGAGCTCGATCTCAGCCCGCGTATGCACCTGCCAGCGGTAGGTGACCGGCTCAGCCGTCTGCACCTCATCCTGCACCAGCAGCGACCGTCGCCCATCAACCAGCGCGATCCCGCGCCACACGCACGTCGCACCGGCAGGGGCGTAGCCGGCGGTCAGGTCCGCCACGGTCCGCGGCTGATCGCCAGCGGCAAACGCGACGATCGGCGCCTTCGCGGCTGGATCCTGGTCCTTCTCATCCAGCAGAAGCGTGTTCTGCCCCTGCGTCTGAAGGCGGTAATAGGTCCAGCGATTGCGGCCGAAATACGCGGGCAGGTTGTAATCGTCCGGGCCGAGTTCCATGACCCACCGCTCGCCGATCGCGTCGAACACAAACGTGCCCAGGTCCAGATGTGAGTGATTCGCCTTGTTGTCCCCTCCCTTGAAGCCGACAAAGCTGGCCTGGCTGTCCCAGCCGGATCGCATGAAGACCACGTCGATTCCGCGGTAGTACCGATCCAGCGGTTCGGCGTCGTCCAGGGAGACCGTTACCGGCTGATACCAGAACAGCCCCAGTGGCCCGCCGCCGCCGGCGTTGTACCACTGCGGCTGATCGAATCGGCGGCCAAGCCAGTACATCATCGGACTGCCGCCGGATCTTCCCTCGCCCGCATCGGCGAAGTTGAACGGCAGCCGCGTCGGCCCGACAAAGTGCAGCCGAAACGATCCCGTCTGATCGAATCCCTCGAAATCCGCCAGGCCAAACTCATTGCCCAGCGCGCTCTGCAATGTCGCGATCAGCGGAACCGTGTAGCGGATCGTGTACTCCCAGTAACCCGGCCCTTCGTTCCAGCCGCCATCGGGCGCAAACGACCGCATCGCCCGCGGCAGGCTGGCCAGCGCGTGCCTCATGATCTGCTCAGCCAGCTCCGGCTCGTCTTCGGCGATCGCCAGCGCGCCCAGCATCAGCCCGCCGTTGCAGACCTGGTTCCAGTTGTGATGGGCATTTCGCCACCAGCCGTAACGGGCGCCCTCGTAGGCGGCAATGCCGGGCTTCAGGCCCTTCTCAACGATCGCCTCGCGGATCATTGCCCGCTGATCATCGCCCAACCCGTGGTAAAGCCAGTCATACCCAATCGCGAAGGCATGGGTCATCTCGGCTGTGTCCAGGAAATGCGAAGGATTCCAGTCTGGAAACGCCGCAGCCGCTTCCAGCTCGCGAACCGCGCGCTCCAGCCACTGGTGATCGCCGTCCAGCCGGTACATCGTCGCCAGCGCAAGCACGCGGTGCAGGCATCGACGGCTTTGCGACAGCAGACGCGGGCCTTCGAGCTTGTAAACTACTGTCGGCTCGTTGAGCATCTTCTCCGCCTCGCGACGGATCTCCCGCAGATACGACTGCGCGACACGATCGGTGGACAGCAGGGCGCGCGTCCGCTCGACATCGGCATCCAGCACGATCAGCCGCGGATGCTGTGGCCTCAGCCGCTGCAGCAGGTTCACGTCAGAGTCCCCTTTGGTTTGCCCGCCTGCCGCCACAGCCAACAGCACGACCGCCAGGACCATCGTGAAATGTGTGCGCCGGTTCATCATGTCATCCATACCCCGGTTGCCAATGGTCCGTTGTCGCGAAACGAGCTGGAATGGCGCGTTACGCCTCGCTGACCACGTGCTCCATCGTCTGATTGTCGATGGCGTCCCAGTCCAGCTCGATGCCAAGCCCCGGCTGCTGCGGGACATGGATGTTCCCCTGGTCGTCAAACGGCCAGGGCGTTTTCATCGGGAAGCGGAACTCGTCATCGGGAACGAACATCTCGTAGTACTCGCAGTTGCGGATGGCGCACGCGACATGCACGTTGGCGATGTCCATCGGGCCCATCGTCGTGGTGTGCAGTTCGCACCGCATGCCGTGGGCCTCGGCGAGGGCGGCGATCTTCAGTGTGCCGGTGATGCCCGGCTTCCAGGAAACATCCGCCCGGACGATGTCGACGGCGTCAAACTTGATCGCCTGCGCCACACCCCACGGCCCGCCGCGCGTCGTCTCCGTGCCGGCGATGGGGATGTCCAGCGTCGCGCACAGCTTCGCGTACTTGTCGAGCTCGAAATCGCGGAAGGGCTCTTCGAACCAGTGATAGTCGAGGTCCTCGAGCTGTCGGCCGACCTTGACGGCTTCGCCCATCGAGTATTCCGCGACCGGGTCGGACATCAGCACATAGTCCGGGCCCATCGCCTCGCGCAGCGCGGCATGCACTTCCATGTCCAGCCGCCACGGCCCGGGCGGATGCGCCTTGTACGCGCGGATGCCGCGAGTGGCGTAGCGCTTGGCCTCGGCGACATACTCCTCTGGCGTGGCCAGCCACAGGCTCGACGCATAGACCGGCAAAGACGTGCGAAAGCCGCCCAGGTACTTGTACAGCGGCAGGTTGGCAGCCTTGGCGGCGATGTCGTACAGCGCCACGTCGATCGGCCCGGGCAGGTAGACGGGCAGGAATGTCAGATGCCGGTCGATCCGCCAGAACTCATGATAGAACCACTCGCGATCGTGAGGATCGCGCCCCAGCACGATGGGGGCAAGCAACTCGTGAAGGTACTGCTGGGTGATCTTGCTCGACCGGGCTGCCAGCGCCGTAGCTTCGCCGATGATGCCTTCATCGGTGTGCAGGCGGAGCACGACGACATCCCAGTCCATCGGGGCCTCGCCCTGACGTTTGCGATCAAACAGCTCCCGCCCCCGGCGCACGCGCCAGGTTTCCAGCTTGGTGATTTTCATGGCTCTCCTCGGGCATCAGGTGAGCCTGAAAGGATATTCTTTCAGCCGGGAATCGCGAAAGATTTTGGAAAAGACGCACGCCGCGGCGTGGCATCCAGCGATCACGCCGCGCGGCTGGCAGCTTGCTGGGCCAACAGGCGGAGATTGGCCGCCTGGTCGTGCGGCAGGGCCGCAGCCGGTTCGCGGGAGAACTTGGTCGTCGGGCGATACTCGGGGACCGACTGCTGGAGGGCGAAGATCACCTGATCGGCGGGGGCGTTGCGGACGGTGTCGAGCAGTTCGAGGATGCGGTGCATCTCGATCGGGTTGGTGGGGGTGAGGCGCCAGACGCGGATCTTGGGATGGCGCGTCGGTTGGGTCTGCTCGTCGTCGTTGGAGAGCTCTTCGTAAAGCTTTTCACCGGGGCGGATGCCGGTGAACTGGATGTCGATGTCCTTGCCTTCGCGCAGGCCGGCCAGGCGGATCATGTCGCGCGCCAGGTCGAGGATGCGGATCGGCTGACCCATGTCGAGGACGAATACCTCGCCACCATTGGCGATCGCACCGGCCTGCAGGACGAGCTGGCTGGCTTCGGGGATGGTCATGAAGTAACGCTTCATCTCCGGATGCGTGACCGTGACCGGCCCGCCGGCGGCGATCTGCCTCTTGAAGATCGGGATCACACTGCCGCTGGATCCCAGCACGTTCCCAAAGCGCACAGCCACAAATCGCGTGGTGTATGCAGCATCCACCTGCCCACTGCCCACCGTCCACTGCGCACCGTTTGATCCTTCGTGCTGCCGGCCGCCCGCTGCCTGCTGCCTGCTTAGCGACTGGACGTACATCTCAGCCACGCGCTTGGTCGCGCCCATCACGCTGGTCGGATTGACGGCTTTGTCCGTGCTGACCATCACGAACGCCGCCGCGTGATAGCGGGCAGCCGCATCGGCGAGAATCTTCGTGCCGAAGACGTTGTTCTTGATGGCTTCGCCGGGATTGGCTTCCATCATCGGCACGTGCTTGTGCGCCGCACAGTGGAAGATGACCTGGGGCCGCTCCAGGGCGAAGATGTTGTCGATGCGGGTCGCGTCGCAGATGTCAGCCACATGCGGGACGATCTGCATGCCGACCCATCGCTGGCGCAGCTCGGCATCAATCTCGAAGAGGGCGTTTTCCGCCTGTTCGACCAGGGCCAGCCGCGCCGGGCAAAATCGCATGATCTGCCGGCAGATCTCCGAGCCGATGCTGCCGCCGGCGCCCGTGACCATCACGCGCTTGCCAGCCAGAAATCGCTGAAGCTCAGGGGTGTCGAGGTTGACGGCGGGACGCTTGAGCAGGGCTGCCAGGTCCACCTGATCCAGACGGTCGCGCGGGCTCAACCGGCGCGAAACAAAGCGCCAGCGGGCACGGCGAAGATAGGAACACAGGGCGCGGATCATCGACAAACGGCAGCCAAAGCTCGGTTCATCGCGTCGAAACGCAACCTCCTGCAGGGGCGACGCTTAACGCAATTTGGGCGGGGCGGCCCCGCTCCTACAGTATCGGTCAAATGACGGCTGGCAGTTGAGTTATCGGAGCTGATTCCCGCCCATCACGGCAGCAGCCGCTTGGACAGGTGCCGCCACAGTGGCAGCAGCGGGCCGTCGATCGGGTCGCCCTGCAGGCGGCGGAGCATCGCCCCGGCTGCCGACACGGCATGCAGGATCCCTTTCTGCGGCGTGTGGGGGGCGATCGTGATCGCCGGTGGGGCAGGACGTTCCGCCAGGCGGCGCAGCCCGGCCACCAGGCGTTCGCCCGTCTCGTTCAGCCCCTCCACGCGCTCGGGGATCGGCCGATGCAGCGACGCAATCACCGGGTTGGAGTTGATCTCCCAGACCACCGGCCGGCCGTTGTGCCACGCATAGTCGATTCGGCCGTACTCATACCCCGCGATCTGGAAGATCTCGCGCAGGGCGGCTTCATGCGGGTTCTGCTTCTGGTACTGTCGCTCCTCGGCGATGTGCTTCGGATCCTTGGGCAGATCGAACTTGATGCACCACTCGTTGGAGAACAGCACATGCCGCGGCTGGATCTCCCCATCGACAATCATGGCGGAGTACTTGCGGAATATGCCCGTCACGTCGCGCGTATCAGCAAACTCGACGATGATCACATATCGCCTGTCGAACCGCCGATGCAGCGTGTCGATGGCGTGCTGAAGCTCCTGCCGGTTATGCAGCAGGGGGGTGATCGGCCCGCTGTGATTGTTCTCGATGCGGAGGAAGACCGGGTATCGCAGGACCGACAGGTCCTCGTCCAGATGGATAGCCCGGAAGGGGTTGATCCCGCGCTCGTGCAGCGTCCGCAGCAGGTCATAGCGGCACAGCAGGCGGCGAGGATGGTTCACCACCGGCATGCCGGCCTCGATGAGCCGATCGGCGGTCTGGGTGAGCTGCTTCCGCTGAGCTTCGCTCAAGCGTTCGATGTCCGAGAGGATGTAGGTGCCGGAATCCAGCCGACGGCGGGTGTACAGGTCCTCGTACCAGATGATACGGATGTGATCCCGCAGCGAAGCACCGACCGTGCGGAGGAAGTTCTCCATGCAATAGGCATGAGTGCCCGTGGCCAGGTAGTAGATCACGCCCGTTCTCCTGTGGTCAGCCTGTGGATCGGATGAAGCCGGGGAGGCGGCAACACCCTCCGCCTGCTGCCTTATCGGCACTCAGGGGGGCTGACGTGAGGATTCGGACGTCGGAAGTCGGATTTCCGGACCGTGGGGCGGGGTTAGAACGCCATCGCCTGCTTGAACTCCAGCCACCGCTGGTCGATCTGCTCTCGGCTGATGCCCTGCAGGCCGCCCAGCGAGAAGTCGCTGATCGTGAAGCTGGCGACGACCGTCCCAAACGCCAGAGCCCGCTTGATCGTCGCGGGCGACGTGCTGCCGTTCTGCGTCGCCAAATACCCCATCATCCCGCCTGCGAAGCTGTCGCCGGCGCCGGTCGGGTCGACCACCCGATCCGACGGATACGCCGGCAGGACAAAGGTATCGGTCTCCGTGCACATCAGGCAGCCGTGCTCGCCTTTCTTGATGACGACGAATTTCGGACCCATCTTCAGCACGTCCCGGGCGGCTTCGATGAGGTTCTTCTTGTCGGTCAGCAGGCGCGCCTCGCCGTCATTGAGAACCAGACCGTGGATCTTGCCCAGGAGCTTGCAAAGCTCAGCCCGCTCGGTCTGGATCCACAGGTTCATCGTGTCGGCCACCAGCAGCCGTGCATGGGGGAAGTTGGCGGCCATCTCCTGCTGGAGCACCGGATGGGTGTTGGCCAGAAAGACATACCGGCTGTCGCAATACTCCGCCGGCACCTTCGGCGCCTGCTCGGCCAGCACGTTCAGATCCACCTCGACGGTGACGGCTTCGTTCATGTCCTTCACGTACGAACCGTGCCACCGGAAGGTCTTGCTGCCGCGGCGGACCTCCAGCCCGCTGATGTCCACCTCCCGGCCCTCAAACACGTCAAAAAACTGCCTGGGGCAGTCCTCACCGACCACGCCCACCAGCCGCACAGGCGTGAAAAACGACGCGGCGTACGAGAAGTAGATCGCCGAGCCCCCGATCACCTCATCACGCTTGCCGAAGGGCGTTTCAACCGTGTCAATTCCAATCGAGCCGGTTACGACCAGGGACATTCGAGGTCCTTTCTTGCGGACAGAAGGCAGAAGTCAGAAGACAGAAATCAGAAGTCAGGTTGTCGGAAGCTGGCGGACTTTGACTCGCGACCGTGTGACCGTGTACAGCCGGCCCGTGGACAGGCGCTTGTACCGCTCAAACAGGCGGTCGATCGCATCATCCTGCTCGACATCTCCCTCATCCACCGCCAGCAGCACAACCGTTCGCGTCGCAAACGCAAGTTTCTGCTCGAAAATCGCATCCACCAGCGACGCGTCCGCTGTCAGTACGTCCAACTGCTTCGCGCGGGCGAGCTTGAACAGCTCAGCCGGGGGCGCATCGCCAGCCAGCTCGACATCCGCCGGCCAGGAGACCTGATCGCCCCGGCGGACCAGCGCCTCCGCCACGGCAGGGGTGAGATTTCCGTGTAACAGCCACCGCATTGCCGCGGCATCCTACAGGCAGGATACCATGAAGAAAAGACACGCCCCAGCCTGCCACGGGGGCGCGTTCTTGTGGGCATCGGCGGCGTCGGTTACAACGACCCCCACGATGGCCCAGCAGAAAATCACACTGGAACAGGTGCGCCACGTCGCCAAGCTGTCGCGCCTGGCGCTCAGCGAAGAGGAGCTGGCGACGCTGACGCCCCAGCTCGAATCCATCCTCGAGTATGTCGCCAAGATCGGCGAGCTCGACGTCTCCAACGTCGAGCCGATGGCTCACGCGATCGACCTGCACAACGTGCTGCGCGACGACATCGTCGAAGAGGCGCTGCCGCTGGACAAGGTGCTGCAGAACGCACCCGATTCTGACAGCCCCTTCTTCAAGGTGCCCAAAGTCATCGGCGGCGACGAGGACTCGGCTGGGTAATGGTGGAGCAACACGCGGCAGCGGCCCGCGGCGTTTGATGAAAGGATGCGGCAAGAGGTGAGCGGTTTTCCGGACACACTCCTGGGAGCGCGCGACGCGATCCGTTCGAAGCAAGTCTCAGCCGTCGAGCTGACGCGCCATGTGCTGGCGCGGATCGAGAAGCTCGATCCGGTCCTGCGGGCGTACAACTCCATCGATGCCGACCGCGCGCTCGAGCAGGCGCGCCTGGTCGATGAGGGCAAGCGCACCGGCCCGCTCGCGGGCGTGCCGATCGCGCTCAAGGACAACATCTGCACAAGCTGGGGCACGACGACCTGCTCGTCGCGCATGCTGGCCAACTTCCGCTCGCCGTACGACGCCACGATCGTGCGCAAGCTCGACGAAGCGGGCGTCGTCTTCCTCGGCAAGACGAACCTGGACGAGTTCGCGATGGGCTCGTCGACGGAAAACAGCGTCAACGGGCCGACGCGCAATCCGTGGGACACGAATCGCGTGTCGGGCGGGTCGTCCGGCGGCTCGGCTGCGGCGATGGCGGCATCGATGTGCTGTGGGGCGATCGGCTCGGACACGGGCGGGTCGATCCGCCAGCCGGCGGGGCTGTGCGGCGTGGTCGGCCTCAAGCCGACCTACGGGCGCGTGTCGCGCTATGGGCTGGTCGCGTTCGCGTCGTCGCTGGACCAGATCGGTCCGTTCGGCTGGACCGTCGCCGACTGCGCAGCGCTGCTGAACGTGCTGGCCGGCGGCGATCCGCGCGACAGCACCTGCGTCAATCAGCCGCCGGAGGACTTCCTGGCGGAGCTGGATCAACCGATCCAGGGCCTGCGCATCGGCATCGCCAGGGAGTTCGACCAGGAAGGCGTTGATCCGCAGGTCAAAGCCGCCGTCGACGCCGCCGTTGCGCAATATCGCGCACTGGGCGCGCAGATTGTCGATGTCTCGCTGCCACACACGGAATACGGCATCGCAGCCTACTACATCATCGCGCCGTGCGAGGCCTCCAGCAACCTGGCCCGCTATGACGGCGTGCATTTCGGCCATCGCACGAAAGAGCCGGTGCGCGACATCATCGAGCTGTTCAGCAAGTCGCGCGCCGAGGGCTTCGGGGCGGAGGTCAAGCGCCGCATCATGATCGGCACCTATGCCCTCTCCAGCGGGTATTACGATGCCTACTACCTGCGTGCGTTGAAGGTGCGCCGGCTGATCCGCAACGACTTCGAAGCTGCGTTCAAGTCGTGCGATGTGATCCTCTCACCCACGACGCCGACGCCGGCCTTTGCGATCGGCGAGAAGACGGGCGATCCGCTGGCGATGTACCTGACGGACGTGTTTACCGTCACGTGCAACATTGCCGGCATCTGCGGCATCAGCCTGCCGTGCGGCTTCACGTCAGGCGACAAGCCGCTGCCGATCGGCTTGCAGTTGCTCGGCCCCGCCTTCGGCGAGCGGACACTCCTGCGGGCAGCGCGGATGTACGAGCAAGCCACAGATTGGCACCGCCGCCGCCCGCCGCTGGCGTAGACCCGCCCGGCTCGTAAGGCAGGCCATTGCCTGCCGCGCTGATCAAGCGGCGGGCGCGAGGGCCCGTAGGGCACGTTATGGCGTGCCATGGTGTTCAAACGACGACGAAGACGCGAAGGGGGAAGCGCAAACTCAGCAGAGAGTGCAAAGATCGCAAAGGTCTGTGACACAGGCGTCCCGCACGTGCAGCCTGGAGCGCTACTGCCAATAGTCCCTTTGCGATCTATGTGTCTTTAAAATCTTTGCGCTCTCCTTCTTGGGCGCTTGGTGTCGGAATGCGAAGCTTTCTGCCTCCGGACTGCACACAACAGCCCACCCCGGAGGCTCCAGCAGATGAGCCCGGTGGGTTCTCGGGCTGTTGAGCAAACTCCTGCCACGGGGTGGCGCGGCCCGCGCCCTGAACGACGTTTGGCCCTACAATCAGGGGCGATGGCCAGCGACGTTCAACAGTGGGCTGACCGGTTCGACCTGCACCCGATGCTTCGCGAGCATCTGGTGGCCGTGGTGGGGGCGTTGCCTGACGCGGTGCGGCAGGACTTGGTCGGCGATGCCGCCTTTCAGGTGGTGGATTTCCAGCCCGGGGGCGGCGGCTACTGCGTCCCGATGGCTGTCCCGATCGCCGGTGGAGGCGCCAGCCGGTGCGTCGTGCTCAAACGTACGCTTTGCGCCCGCTCGCCGGCCTTCATCCGGTACGTCATCGCACATGAGCTAGCCCACGCCCATCTCCGCAACGGCGGCCGATGGCCGGGCGAAGACCCGGAGCACGCAGCCGATGCCCTGGCGGCCCAGTGGGGCTGGCCACGGCCGCCACGTCCGTCCGATTAAATAAAACACCCGCTCGGGCGTATATACCAACGGACACAGGCACAGGAGACGCCGGATGCCCAAGCTACCTGCATTGCTTCAACCGCTCGACCCGGACAGGGATGGTCCGTTCGATCGTTTGCGTGCTGCGCATCTGCTGAACCGGGCGGGATTTGGCGGTACGCCCGAAGAAATCCGTCAGGCCGTGAACGATGGCCTGGAGAAAACCGTCCTCCGTCTGCTCGACTTCCCCAATGCCGGCGCGGAGGAACAAAGCGCCGCCGACGGCAAGCCGGATTTGTCGAGCATCGAGGGCTATCCCCGCAATCCGCGCGAGTTGCGCGCCATCTTCGCCGGCAAGACCGAGCAGGAACGTCAGCTCATCCGCCAGCGGATGGCTGCCGCGCAGCGCGAGGCCCTGCGGGCGACGGGCCGATGGTGGCTGGCGCGGATGGTCGATGGCGAGTATCCCCTGCAGGAAAAGCTCACGCTCTTCTGGCATGGGCATTTCACGACCAGCGCGCGTGATGAGCGATCAGCCTGGCTGATGTGGCGGCAGAACGAGCTGCTGCGCCGGATGGCGGCGGGCAACTTCCACACCTTCGTCCGCCAGATCTCCCGCGATCCAGCCATGCTGGATTACCTCAACAATCAGCAGAACCGCAAGCAAAGCCCCAACGAGAACTACGCCCGCGAGCTGATGGAGCTGTTCACGCTTGGCATCGGGCATTACACCGAACAGGACATCAAGGAAGCCGCCCGCGCCTTCACCGGCTGGGGGCATGACGGCGATACATTCGTTTTCCGGCGCGAAGCGCACGACTATGGACCCAAGATATTCTTCGGCCGGCGCGGAAACTTCGACGGCGACGACGTCATCGCGATCATCTTCCAGCATCCGCAGGCGTCGCGGCACATCTCAGCCAAGCTGTGGGCATTCTTCGCGTATGAAGACCCCGAGCCGCAGATCGTCGACGGCCTGTCGCAGGTGCTGCGGGAGAATCAGTTCGAGCTGCGCCCGCTGCTCAAGACGATCTTCACCAGCCGCGCGTTCTACAGCGATCGGGCGATCGGTACGCAGATCAAGGGCCCCGTACAACTGGTCGTCGGTACGGTGCGGGCGCTGGATCTCGAGCTGCCCCCGGTGGGGCCGCTGTCGCAGATGCTCCAGCAGATGGGGCAGGTTCCGTTCTATCCGCCCAATGTGAAAGGCTGGCCCGGCGGACGAACGTGGATCAACACCAGCACGCTGTTCGTGCGCTACAACACATGCGTCTGGCTGGCCGGCGGCGGCACGCCGACGCGCTCCAGCCGGCGCGGGGTCGAGCGTCTAGTGGGCTCGCGGCGCGCGACGCTCTTCGACCCGCCCACCGGCAGCGATCCAGCCGAGGTGGTTGACCAGTGGATTGACCGCCTCATCCAACGGCCCATCGCGCCGGAGAAACGGCAGATCCTCATCGACGCCCTGGACGGTCGCCCCGACCGCCAGGAGAACGTGCGCCGAGTGGTGCAACTGATCGTGTCGATGCCGGAGTATCAGTTGTGTTGATGGGAGAAGAGACGAAGCGACGAAGCGACGGAGCGACGGAGCGACGAAGCGACGAAGGGAAGTCGGCAATCACTGGCAGCTGGCAACTGACAACTGGCAACTGGCAACTGACAACGGAAACAACTGACGAGGCAGGCCATGAACGATCATCTGAACACCCGTCGACAATTTCTTCAGCGGAGCCTGGCGCTTCTGGCGGCGGCGGGGACCGTGCCGACCTTCCTGAACAACACGATGATGGCGCTGGCCGGGCCGGACGTGGACCTGTCGCGCCAGCCGTCGGGCAGGGACGGCAAGATCCTGGTCGTCGTGCAGCTTTCGGGCGGCAATGACGGCCTGAACACCGTCGTGCCGTATGCCGATGACGCCTACCACCGCGCCCGCGCAGGGTTGGCCCTTACGCCTCGTGAGGTACTGAAGATCAACGACTACCTCGGCCTGCATCCCAACCTGGAGGGGCTCAAGAACCTGTATGACGATGGGATGATGTCGGTCATCCAGGGTGTGGGATATCCGAATCCCAACCGCTCGCACTTCCGGTCGATGGACATCTGGCACACAGCCCAGCCGGACAAGGAGATGGCCACCAGCGGCTGGCTGGGGCGGTATTTCGACAACACCTGCGAAGGAGCCGACCCGCACGCGGGTATCAGCATCGGCGATTCGCTGCCCTTGAGCATGAAGGGCGAGCGCATCACGCCGCTGGCGTTCGAAAAGCCTGAGAGTTACCGCTACAACGGCAGCGCCACCGACCACTATAAGCAGCTCAACAGCCCCATCACGCCGGCTGAGCCGGGGATCGCGCAAGCCGCCAATCCCGAGCTGGAGTTCCTCACGCGCACCGCCATGGATGCGCAGGTCAGCAGCGATCGCATCACCCGGATGGTTCGCAGCCATGTGCCGGGCGTGAACTATCCCAACAACGAGCTGGCCAACGGTTTGCGGACGATCGCAGCCATGATCGGCGGCGGCCTGGAGACGCGTGTGTACTACGCCAGCCTCGGCGGCTTCGACACGCATGCCCAGCAGCGCGGCCGGCATGACAACCTCATGCGGCAGTTCGCCGATGCCGTCAGCGCGTTCTGGGCGGATCTGCGGCATCAGGGCAACGATGACCGTGTGCTGATGATGACCTTCAGCGAGTTCGGTCGCCGCGTGGCAGCCAATGCCTCCGGCGGCACGGACCACGGGGCGGCTGCGCCGATGTTTCTGTTCGGCAAACACATCGAGCCGGGCATCCTCGGCAAACATCCGTCACTGACCGACCTCGACCAGGGCGACCTGAAGTACCGCGTCGATTTCCGTCACATTTACGCTGCCATCCTGGAGAAGTGGCTGGAGACGCCGAGCCGCGACATCCTCGGCGGCCAGTTCAAACCGGTGCCTGTGATCAAGGCGTAGGTCGGATAGCGACAAAGCGACGGCAAGGAAAGAGACGAACAGACTGAGAGACGAGGAGACGGAGAGACGAAGTGATTCGGCGGCGCTTGCACGGCGCTGGAACTCGTGCAGTCGTGTGGTGACTCCTCCGGGCTCTGCGCGTCTCTGCGGTGAGCATCCACCCTCACACCACCGCAAATGGATCGCGGTCTGCCTCGCTGATGTGTGTCGGCAATGAAGGCAGCAGCTCCTTCAGGCGCTTCTGAAGGCGTGCCAGGACCTTCCGCTCGCTGTTGGAGTGCAGCGTACAGACTACCGTCATGCCCGCCTGCGCAGCCGCGAGCGCGTCGTGATGACGCAGCTCGCCCGTGACGTACAGATCCACTTTCTGCCGCCGGGCTTCTTCCAGCAGTTTGCCGCAGGCCCCCGCACACACCGCCACCCGGCGGACGATATTCGACGTATCGCCGGCGACGAGCACGCGATCCAGCTCCAGCTCACGCTTGAGCAGATTGATGAGCATCTCAGCCGTCGCTTCGCCGGGGACCTTCCCGATCCGTCCGATGCCATGCCCCTCCGGCGGAGCCGCGAGGCGCACGAGATCGAATGCCGGTTCCTCATACGGATGCGAACGCCGCAGCGCCTGCAGTGCCTGGGGCAGTTGCGCGATGGGAACGACCGTCTCAAGGCGGATCTCGTCGGCTGTCTCCAGGCGGCCCACCTGTCCGACGGTCGGGTTCGTCCCCTCCTGGCCGAAGAACGTGCCCTGACCTTCGGACCGGAAACTGCAATGCGTGTACTGCCCAATGTGCCCGCAGCCGGCGGCGAAGAGCGCATCAGCCACCTGGTCCACATGCTCGCGCGGCACGAACGTGATCAGCTTGTACTCGCGGTCGCGCGTCTCCGCCGGCTTGAGCGGCTGGCGGTCGACCAGCGCCAGCGCATCGGCCAGCATGTCGTTCGTGCCGCCGTCGGCGACGTCCAGTGCCGTATGCGGCGACCAGATCGCCACGCCGCGCCGCAGCGCGTCATACACCACCGATCCCGCGACGATGCGCTTCAGCGGATCGAAGATCACCGGGTGGTAGGCGATCACCGCATCACAGCCGAGGCGCTTGCCTTCCTCGGCGACGGCGCGCGTGTAGTCGATCGTCAGCAGCACGCGCGAGACCGGCTGCTGCGGGTCGCCGACGAGCAGGCCGACATTGTCCCACGGCTCGGCAAAGCGCGTGGGCGCGATGGTTTCCATGGCGTCGATCAACGATTGGAGTTGCATGGCGGTCCCTGTCATGTGCTTCCTGCAACGCGGGCCGGACGCCCGCGCCACGACTATTCTCAGTTTACGCGATGCGTGCGACGACGGTGGCGAAACCGGTCGGTGGAATGATGGTACGAATCGTGGCTGGATCGTCCACCGTCGCCTGCGCGGGCTGGGGCGTGACGGCGGAGGGATTGTCCCAGGTGTTGGTATCGTCGGACCGGCCGGCGAGCTGCTCGGCGTGCATGATGTCGCGCACGGTCGCGCCGTCGAGGCGCGCATCGACGCGCAGCGGCTGATCGAGGCTGCGGTTGACCAGGAACAACGCCAGCGTTCCAGCCGATGCGTCGTACGCCGCCGCCGCGTCGAGGACGGGTACCTGACCGCGCGCATGCGCGTCGTACGTCGGGCAGGTGATGGCTGGTCGAAGCGATACGCCCTGTGCGTAGTGCGAGAAGCTGACGAACGGCCAGTAGATCGGCTGGATCAGCAGGCCGGCCGCACTGGTGAGGATCGGCGCCAGCACGTTCACGATCTGCGCGATGCAGGCGATGCGGACGACATCGGCATGCCGCAGGAATGACGCCAGGTACTGCGCGCAGACCAGGGCGTCTTCGAGGTTGTAGTGTTCCTCCAGCAGCGGCGGAGCCTTGCGCCACTGGCCATCTTCGTGCATTGGGCCTTTGGCGCGGTACCAGACGTTCCACTCGTCGAAGCAGATGTGGATCTGTTTTCGCGACCGGCGGACGCCCGCGACGTAGCGGATGGCGGCTGCGTAGTCCTCGATGGTGCGGTCGATGTCGACGCCTTCGGCGAGGAACCACGCCGTGTCGCCGTCGCGGTTGTGGCTGTAACGGTGAGCCGAGAGGTATTCGACATGGTCCCAGCAGGCCATCAGCACCTGCCGGTCCCATTCGAGGTACGTCGGCAGCGCATCTGTGCACGACCCAGCCGCGATGGTCTGGATCGTCGGATCGACGCGTTTCATCGCGCGCGACGCCGCCAGCGCGCGGCGGGCGTACTCAGCCGCGTCGCAATGGCCGATCTGCCACGGGCCGTCCATCTCATTGCCCAGGCACCACAAGCCGATGCCGTGCGGCTGGTCGTGGCCGTTGGCGCGCCGCTGCTCGGCATACGGCGTCGCCGAAGGGACATTGCAGTACTCGACCAGCTCGGCTGCCCGCTGGGCCGTGCCGTTGCCGAGATTGACCGCCAGCATCGGCTCGGCGCCGATGTCGCGGCAGAAGTCGACGAACTCATCCGTGCCGAACTGGTTGGTTTCGAGGCTTTTCCAGGCGAAATCCGGGCGAACGGGCCGATCGGCCTTCGGGCCGACGCCGTCGCGCCAGTCATACCCGCTGACAAAGTTGCCGCCGGGATAGCGGATCACGCTCAGCCGCATCCGCCGCAGCGCGTCGATGACGTCGCGGCGGAATCCGCGCGAATCGGCTAGCGGATGGCCGGGATCGTAGATCCCGCCGTAGATGGCCCGTCCCAGGTGCTCGAGAAATCCGCCGAAGAGGCGACGGTCGATGACGCCGATGGCGTGCTGCGTGCTGAGATGGACCGTGGCGGCGTTCATGTCCCACGCGTCTGCTTCTCGATGTCCTCTGCCAGCAATGCGGATAGACGCAATGTCATCTCCCCGGGTTTGTCCGAACCGATGGCCTTGCGCTCGATCCGGCCGACGGGCATGACCTGCATCATGCTGTTGGTCAGGAAGACCTCATCGGCTTCGAGCAGATCATTGACGGTCAGCGCAGCGATCTTGACCGGGATCCCGGCGCCGGTTGCCAGTTCGATGACGGCTGCTCGCGTGATGCCCGGCAGCACCGAGCTCTTCGGATACGGGATGGTCTCGGCGATGGCCTTGTCCTGCAGGTCCTGCGGGGTGGGGGGCGTCAGGATCGTGCCGTCTTTGATGACAAAGACGTTGGTGATGCTGCCGGATTGCAGGTAGTTGTGGACGTTGAACCACAGCGCCTCGCCCGCGCCGAGCTTGTTGGCGTTGCGCAACGCAGCCAGGCGCGAGAAGTAGTTGAGCGTCTTGTGGCCGGCTTGCAGGTCGTAGGGGTTGAGCTTCTGATCGTCGATGAGCGTGACGGTCATCCCTCGCGAGTAGAAGGCCTCGGGATACGGCTCAGCCTGCGTGGCGCTGCAGGAGATGTTGGGCTGCATGTGGATGCCGTGGACCGGGTCGTTGTGCGTCGCGCCGCGCGTGACGGTGAGGCGCAGTCGCGCCTCGGTCAGATTGTTGCGGCGGAGCAGCTCGGTGATGGCCTCTTCCAGCGCGTCGTCCTTGTACTGCAGGGGGATGAACAGCGCCTGGCAGCTCTGCCGCAGGCGGGCCAGGTGCTGGCGCAGACGGTAGACACGCCCGTGGAAGGCGCGCATGGTCGTGAAAACACCGGCTGCATACAGCAGCCCGGCGTCGCGCAGGGGGATCGATGCGGAGTCTTCGTCGACGTAATTGCCGTTAATCCAGGTCTGGTTCATGGGACTGGTGGGAGTGTAATGGGAAGTTGGTGGGAGGAGAAATGGTTAAATCGGGCAGCGACGGAGGGGGAGACGAAGAGACGGAGAGACAAAGAGACGAAGTGGGGCGTAGCGACGAAGCGACGGAACGACGAAGGGGGGCTACCCGCAACTGCCCACTGCCCACTGCCCACTGCCTACTAGCCCGGCAACGCGATATCCAACGCCCGGAACATGGCCGTCGCCTTGACCAGTGTTTCTTCGTACTCCCCCAGCGGCTGCGAGTCTGCCACAATCCCGCCGCCAACGGGCATGTAGGCCATGCCTTCCTTGAGCGTCATCGTGCGGATGGCGATGTTGAACTCGGTCAGCCCGCGCGAATCGAGATAGCCGATCGCGCCGCAATATGCGCCGCGGCGAACGGGCTCGAGCTCTTCGATGATCTGCATGGCGCGGATCTTGGGAGCGCCCGTGATGCTTCCGCCGGGGAACATGCCGCGCAGCACCTCGAGAAAGCCGACCTCATCCCGCAGGATCCCGCGAACCGTCGCAACGCCGTGGTAGACCGTCGGATGCGGCTCGATGCGCCGCGGCTCGATCACCTTGACCGTGCCCAGCCGGCAGATGCGGCCCAGGTCATTCCGCTCCAGATCCACGATCATGTTGAGCTCGGCTTGATCCTTGATGCTGTCGCGAAGCTCCTGCTCCATGCCGGGCCGGCGCGGACGCGTGCCCTTGATCGGACGCGTGATGATGCTGCGATCCGGCGCGATGCGGAAAAACAGCTCAGGCGAATTGCTGAGAAGCGCGAAGTCGCCGAGATCGAGCAATCCGCCGTACCACGCAGGCGACTGCTCGCGCAGACGCTGGTAGAGGGCGATGGGCGATTGCGTCAGCGGCGCCGCAAAGCGCTGGCTGAGGTTGGCCTGGAAGATGTCGCCCGCGGCGATGTAGTCGATCACTTTCTGGACAGCCGCGAGATAGGCCTCGCGCGTGAAGCATGAGCGGAGCTCACCGGCAGCCGGCTTCGGCGGATCGGTGTTTGGCGACATCGGCGGGGCGTCGTCCGGGATGTAGGCGAAGGCGAACAGCGGCAGGCGCAGATCGTCGATCGCCTGCTCGGGGATGACCTCGAAATATCGGCCGAGGTCATAGCTGAGATAGCCGACCCATCGCCCGGCGGCGGGGAAGTTTCGGCTGATCCAGTCCAAGGCCGCGAGGGGATCGGCCCAGGTCTGAATGACCGAGCCGCCGGCGTCAATCAGTCGCGCCGGCTGGCCGATGTCGCAGCGCAGCAGATGGCTGGGCCGGCGAGGCGGAAGGGTCCAGTCCTCCGAATTCACCGGATGGGAGCTGTCCAAGCGGATGTAGGGCATCTGCGGCACGGGAGGGGATTGTAACGGTGGTAAAGCGGCGAAGCGACGGAGCGGAAGGGGAGCAGGAGCACCGCCGCAGGGTCCGCGTCAGCGGACCGGTGATGCGGGACGTCCGCGTGCGTGCTACCCGACGACACGCTGCCCGCCGATCCAGACCTGCGACGGCAGGATCGGCTCATTGAGGAGCGTCTCCATAGGATCGAGGCCTTCGGCTGGGAACACGGCCATGTCCGCGCACTTGCCGGAGGTGAGGCTACCGAGCTGGTCGGACCATTGCAGTGCCTTCGCGGCACGCGTGGTGACAAGCTCGAAGAGCGTCTGGGCGGGGACATCCGGCGACTGGCGGCGGACGAGGCGCAGGTCATCCAGCAGGTTCAGGTCCGGCGAGCTGGCGCAACTGTCCGTGCCGACGGCGACATTGATGCCGGCTTGCAGCATGTCGCGCCAGCGATGGGGCGGATGGCCGAAGTAGCGATGCGTCCGCGGACACCACACGACGCTCGCTTGGCTTTGCGCGAGCAGCCGCAGATCCCCATCCTCGCAGTAGTTCACGTGCGCCAGTAGCGTGGGGTAATCGAGCAACCCCACAATCTGCGCGAACGGCACGGGCCGCAGGCCAGCCAGCGGGATGTCATCCCGCCATTGGCCCAGGCCTTCCCACAGTTCGCGAAACGCACCTGTCTGATGGAGCAGGAACTCCGACTCTTCCGGCGTCTCAGCCAGATGCGTCGCCAGGGGCAGCCGCTGCGGGCGCACGACTGACACGCACTGCTCATAGCCCAGCCGATCGACGGTGTACGGCGCATGCGGCGTCAGGCCGATGCGCAGCCGGTCGGTCTGCTGGTCCAGCCGAACCGCCTCGCCCATCAGCCGCTCAAACCGCTGCCGCGCCCCGCCCAGGCCGAGGGCCTCGCCATAGCTGACGGCCCGCAGGGGCGATTCGCGCAGAATCGGGCGCGTGATGTGGAACTGCTGGCTGGTGTCGCCGATGGCCGTTACACCGAAGCGCAGGCATTGGGCGATGCCCTCGCGCACGCCGCGGGCGAAGGCTTCGTTGCGATCGTCGCACACCTGCGCCAGCCGCTGCGGAATGCTCAAGATCCAGCCGGTGAAGCTGGCGGGCGCATCGCCGCAATTGCAGGCGCTCAGCTCCAAATGCGTGTGGGCGTTGATCAAGCCCGGGAGGATGATCGAGCGGTCGGCGTCGATGATGTCCGCGTTGCGATGAGACGACACGACTTCGTCGCGCTGGCCGACAGACAGGATGCGGCCGTCGGCGAAGGCGATCGCGCCGTCGCGAAGGATCGGCTGATCCATCGGCGCGACGAAGGCAGCGGTGATGACAGTGCAGTCGGTCATTGCTGGAGCGCGAGCTGGATCAGGCGGCGGGACTCATCATCGAGCGGTAGCTGCATGGCCTGCGCGCGGCCGCGCTCGGACATTTTCAGCCACGTGCGGCGCAGGATGTTGGCCCACTTCTGGTCGTCGTAATCCTTGCGGGCGCGGAACTCCGCGAAATACCCCTCGAGGAAGACCAGCGCAGCCGCGTCTTCGAGCGTCTGCGACTCGGGGTCGGCTTTGAGCTGCTGCTTGCGGAGCAGGAAGCGGACGCGGTCGATCGTCGCCTGATCGTAGCCGACCTGCTGCATGATGGCGGCGGCTTGATCGGCGTGGAAGTCGTACATGTATTTGCGCCACGCCAGATAGCCTTCGCGCGTCATGGGGTAGGTTTCGCGCGGCACCTGCCAGCGGCGGATGTGCTGGGCGCGGGCGGCGATCTGCAGGGCCTCCGACGCCTGCGGCTCGAGGGCATTCAGCCAGCGCGTCATCTGATGGCTGTAAAGCAACTCTTTCGGCCATTGACGGCCGTCGTGTTCGACGAGATTTGGATCTTCGGCATTGGCCTGGTCGATGAGTTCAATGGTGCGCTGCAGGAGGCTCATGGCCTCATCATACGCGCGGAATCGGCCGCGCGCAAGCAGAGCCGCGGGCGTGGTTGACAAACCCGCCGTGTAACATGATTGTGGCCACGACAAAGGGAGGCCTATGAGCGACGCGGGTTGGTACTATTCGCAGAACGGGCAGCCGGTGGGTCCGGTCAGTCTGCAGCAGGTGCAGTCCTGTCTTGCCAGTGGGGTGATCAGTCCCACGGACCTGGTGTGGCGCGAGGGGTTTGCGCAATGGGTGCCGGCGGGGACGGTCCCGGAACTCGCCGGGGCGATGCCGACGCCACCAGGCGGACCGCAGCCGTACGTGATAGGCTATGGGGCGCCGGCGACGCAGATCGGCTATGCCGGCTTCTGGAAGCGCTTCGCAGCCTACATCATTGACTGGATCATCATTCAGGTACCGAGCTTCATCATCGGATTCATCGTGGGGATCGTGCTGGGTATGCTCGGTACCGTCGATGACAGCACGCTGGACGCGGTGTTCGAGCTGATCGGAAACGGTGTAGGGCTAGTGGTTGGCTGGTTGTACTACGCGCTGATGGAGAGTTCGCGCTGCCAGGGAACCGTTGGGAAGCTGGCGCTCGGGATCAAGGTGACGGACCTGGAGGGCAATCCGATCGGGTTTGGCCGAGCGACGGGGCGATTCTTTGGGAAGATCATCTCCGCACTCATCCTGCTGATCGGGTTCATCATGGCCGGCTTCACTGAGCGGAAGCAGGCCCTGCACGACATCATGGCTGGTTGCCTGGTCGTGAATCGTCGTTAAGGGATCGATGTGGCAGTTTCAGAACCATCGCACGGCGCTTGGCCGTTCGATGGTCCTGTGCGCGCGCAGCCGCGGCCGGTGAAACCGGCTGGTCGCACGGACGAGGAGGGGTGGGGCGTGCTGGCGGTCACGGCGTCGTTTGTGGCTGCTGGTGATGGGAGCGGCGGTGAGCCTGATGAAAGGCAAGCGGGCGGGAGGCTGAAGGAAGGGGAGATTGAGTGGGGATGGCGATCGCGGGGATAGGATCTGAAATTTGAGATCTGCAATTTCAAATCTCAGATTTCAGATCGCAGACTTCTGATCCGAAGTCCCAGCCCCGCGCTCACATCCCACTCAATCTCCCCCATCCAATTGTTATTTGCCAGCCGCGGCTTTGACGATGGATGCCGCGTCGAGGCTGAGGTACTTCAGCACATCTTCCGGCGTGCGGCCGGACTTGGGGATCTGCGTGACGTACAGGTTGCGGAGCTTGATGTCCGCGCCGGCGGTGGCGATGGCGGTCGCCAGCTCAGCATCGAGGCCGCCGGTGTAGTTGTCCTCGACGGTTACGATCACGCCGCCGCTCTTTGCGGCGATATCGAGGATGCCCTGAGCCTGCAGCGGCAGGGAGTAGGCGTCGATGACCGTCGCCTGCTTGCCTTCCTTGGCCAGAAGATCCGCAGCCGCCAGACACTCATGCACCATGTAGCCGGCGGAGACGAAGACCAAGTCCTTGCCTTCACGCAGCACCTTGAAGCCGCCGACTTCGAACGTGTCGGTCGGCTTGTAGATGGCCTTGGTGTCGGCGCGAAGCGTCCGCTGATAGCAGCAGCCGTTGATGTTGGCCATCAGCTCGGTCAGCTTGAAGGCCGCGACGGCGTCAGCGGGGAAGAAGTACCGCACAGCCGGTTCGCCCGCGTAGTTCTTCGTGTGGCAGAAGCTGCGGAAAAACGCGGCATCGGGCAGCGACATCTGGCTGGGCCCGTCGGCGGCGAGCGTCACGCCCGCATGACTGCCGGTGATCTTGAAGTTGGCCCCGGAGTTGATGGCCATCTCGATCTGGTCGTAGCCGCGGACGACGAACTTGGCGAACGTCGAGCAGAAGGGGATCTTGCCCGCGGCGCTCAGGCCGGCTGCGACGCTGAACATGTTCTGCTCGGCGATGCGGCATTCCAGGAACTGAGCCGGGAGCTTCTTGAACAGATACTCGGCGAAGGTCGAGTTCTTCACGTCGGCATCCAGGCCGACGACGCGCTTGTCCGCCTTAGCCAGCGCCAGCAGGGCGACGCCGTAGGCCTTGCGCGGGGCGATAGCCTTGCCCGCGTTGAAATCCTTGAGCAGGCCGCAGGCTTCCATCGCCTCGTTGAAGTCGATCTCGATGGGCTTGTTCGTCGCCGGCTGAGCGTCGGCTGCCGGCTTCTGGATGGTCAGCGACGCGCCGACGCTGGCGCCAGCCACGCCGAGTTCCCTGGCCGTTTGGTCCAGCTCGGCGAAGACGGCTTCCATCTTGTCCTTCTTGACGGGCGTGCCGTGCTTGCCCATGCCCTGCTCGCTGGGGCTGCCCCAGCCCTTGATCGTGCGGGCAACGATGGCCAGCGGACGCGTGCCATTCTTGACGACATGCAGCTCGTCGAGCGCCTGGCGGATCTGCTCCGGATCATGACCGTCGATCACGCGGGCTGCAAAGCCATAGGCTTCACACTTGTCGGCGATCACCTCAGCCGACTGCTGCGGGCTGACCCAGTCGCTCTGCGCCAGGGCATTGCAGTTGAAGATCGGCACGCAGTTGGTCAGAGCATGGTCGACGATGAAGTCCATCGCCTCCCAGATCTGGCCTTCGCGCGCCTCACCGTCACCGATGATGCAATAGACCGTCCGGTCGATGCCGTCAGCCTTGGCGGCCGCGGCGACGCCGGCTGCGACGCTCAGCCCCTGGCCGAGCGAACCGGTGGCGGCGTCGAAGAACGGCACGCCCAAGCCGGGGTTGGGGTGGCCGTCGATCGGGCTCTCGATCGCGCGGAGGGCCAGCGCGTCGTCGCGCGTCATCGCGCGGGCGTCTGCCTTCGACTTGCCGATGACGACGCCCAAGTCGGCCATCGCAGCATAGATGATCGGCACGGCGTGGCCTTCGCTGAGCACAAGCCGGTCGGCTGTGGGGTTCCACGGATCCTTCGGATCCCACCGCATCTGGTGGTACATCAGGACGGTGGTGAGATGCGCCAGCGAGAGGGCGGTCGAGGGGTGTCCGCTGCCGGCAACGGTGGTCATTTCGACAGACAGCTTGGCGAGCTCGATCGCCTTCTGATGGACAGCTTGTGCAAAACTCATGATCACTCCGCTTGCGGGGCCGATTCTGGTGATACCAACGAATTCCTGGAGGCTCGGACAATACGCGCCGCCAGCTCGGAGGGCAAGTATACCGGTTTGCGCGGGGAGGTTCGCCGGGGTTTCGACAGCCGAATTGTCGCGAAAAATGGCGCAATCCGCGCATCAATCTGCAATTGCCGGCTCTGAATTGATGCAGGAATCGAGCCCAGCGGATAAAATGCCTGCTCGGAGAGCTATTGTCTTTACGGATCCTGCACCCGGGGTGAACTCGTGGCTGACCAGCGCATCGATCGTCTGAGAAGCAATATTCGTTCAGTCTTTCTTGGGCAGTCGAACGCGGTAGACCTGCTGCTGACGGCACTGCTGGCCCGGGGCCATGTGTTGATCGAGGACGTTCCCGGCGTCGGCAAGACCGTACTGGCCCGGTCGCTGGCTCGCAGCATCGATTGCCGCTTCAGCCGCATCCAGCTTACACCCGACCTGCTGCCCAGCGACGTACTTGGCGTCAGCGTTTACAACAGCCAGACGGGCGCCTTCGAGTTCAAACCCGGTCCGGTCTTCGCCAACATCGTCCTTGCTGACGAAATCAACCGCACGACGCCTCGCACACAGTCCTCGCTGCTGGAAGCCATGAGCGAGGAGCAGGTCAGCGTCGACAACCAGACGTTCCCGATTGAGCGGCCCTTCATGCTCGTCGCGACGCAGAATCCCTTCGAGTTCGAAGGAACCTACTACCTGCCGGAAAACCAGCTTGACCGATTCCTGCTGCGGATCAGCGTGGGCTATCCCGATCGGGCAGCTGAGCACCAGATCCTCCGCACCCAGCCGGGCCGCACGTCGCTGACGTCGCTCAAACCCGTGCTCAACGCCCAGGACATCATCGAGTTACAGGACATGGTCCCGAAGGTACGCATCGACAGCGCGATCATCGACTACATCCTGGACATCGTCGACGCGTCGCGCCACGACGAGCAACTCCACCTGGGCATCTCGCCCCGTGGGGCGCTGGCGCTGACGCAGGCGTCGCAGGCCGCGGCGCTGCTGGCTGGGCGGGACTACGTGACCCCGGATGACGTCAAGCAACTGGTCATCCCGGTCTGCGCCCACCGCGTGATCAGCAAGACGTACCTGCACAACGGCGATGCCAACGCCGGCGCTCGAGTGCTGAAGGACCTGCTCGACCAGGTGCCGACGCCGACCTGAACCGAGGTGGGGCAGGTTCGATCCTGACGCCGGAGGCGGCGCTACCTACAATGTGGCAAGCCGGTACTTGTGGCTGGAAGGCAGTCCATGGCGCGACGTCCCGCACGCAAATCCTACAAGACGCCCGTTCGCCGCAGGCCGTCGCTGGACTTCTCGGTGACGGGGCTGGTCTTCTGCTCGATGATGATGTTCATGGGGCTGGCGGCGATCAACTCGCAAGCCAACCTGCTGTTCGGCGTCTTTGGGCTGATGATCGGCGTGCTGGTGATCAGTGGGGTGATCAGCCGGGCGGTGCTGCGGCGGCTGCGCGTCGAGCGCGACATGCCCGAAAGCGCCGTGGTCGGCCAGCAGACGACCATCACCTATCGCTTCACCAACGAGAAGCGCTTCTGGCCGAGCCTGTCGGTCACGCTGGGCGAGCTGGACGGCAACGAAGCCTTCACCCAGCAGCTCTCTTCCTACATGCTCCATGCAGCCGGCGGGATGACAGCCGTCGTTCCGACGGATGTGCGGCTCAAACGCCGCGGCCTGCACCACCTGGACCGATACCAGCTTTCGACGAGCTTTCCCTTCGGCTTCATCAAACGGGCGATCGAGCGGCGGCGGCCGGATTCGATTCTGGTGTTTCCCGCGGTCGGAAAGGTCGATCCTCGCCTGCTGACGCTCTGCCGCGCCGCTGAGAAGACCGGCGCCATGATGCGGCCTCGCCGTGGCGGCACGGATGAGATCTACGGCGTCAAGGAGTATCGCCCCGGCGACAATCCGCGCTGGATCTACTGGCGGCGCAGCGCCCGCACGGGTGTGCTGGTCACCAAGGAGATGACGCAGGTTGCGCCTCCGCGGCTGATGCTGATCGTCGATACCTATCTGCCGGATCGGCGCAGACGCTCCCATGCAGCCGTCGAGCGGTCGATCGCGCGGGCGGCATCGCTGGCCAGTGTGGCGCTGGAGCAGGGGCTGATGGTGGGGCTGTTCTGCTGGAATGGCGAGTGGCAAGCAATCCCGCCCAACCGCGGCAAGCGCCAGCGGCGCGAGCTGCTGGGCGTTCTGGGCCGCCTGCCGCTGAACACCAGCAAGCCGACGCCAGCCCTGATGGACGCAGCCTACGCCGTGATGGAATCGGGCACGACGCCTATCCTCTTCACGCCGCAGGAGATGCAGCTCGCACTGGGCGATCATCTGCGCAGCGGCATGATGATCATCTCCGACCGCTCGGAACAGGCGAGCGTGTGGTTCCAGTTCGACGAACACATTGACTTCAACCATTGCATGCCGCCCGATCAGGAGCCGGATGAATCCGGCTCGCCGTCGCACGCCCGTCCGCGTGCGGCACGGGCGCCAGCCGCGGCAGTGGGGGCAGCAAGCTGAGACGAATCGACATGTACGACATCCGCCAGTTCAAGCCGACGCTTTACGTCGTGGTGCTGATGGGCATCACGGGATTCTGCATGGCTATCGGCGGGGGCGGGCTTTGGTTGATCTCGGCGATCGCGATGGGCTTCAACGCCTGGCTGGTGAGGACCAACCGCTTCGCGCCATTGCCGCGCTTCGTTGCCAATATCGCGACGGTGCTGGCCCTGGTATGGGCGTTTGTCAGCGTCTACGGCGGACAGACGACGATCGTCGGGATCGGCCACTTCCTGGTCGTGTTGCAACTGGTGAAGCTCTACGAGCAGCGAGCCAACCGCGACTATGCGCAGCTCCTGGTGCTTAGCCTGCTGCTGATGGTGGCTGCATCGATCAATACGGCCAGCCTGCTGTTCGGCATTCTGCTGATCGTCTACCTGTTCACATCGCTGTACTGCTGTCTGCTGTTCCACCTGAAGGTGGAGACGGACACAGCCCGGGCCATGATGTTCGGCCTCGGCCAACGGGTGAATCCGCCGACGCTCCGGCAGGATCAGCGGTTTCTGCCCAGATCGATGCGCCGCCTGACGGTGGTGGTGTCGGTCGCCGCGATCAGCTTCGCGGTGGTGGTGTTCCTGTTCTTCCCGCGGCGCGTCGGCGCGGGATTGCTCGGGCCGATCCAGTTCCCCCAGGGACAGGCGATGACCGGTTTTGGCGACCAGGTCAGCTACAACCAGGTCGCCCGGATCATGCAGAACACCGAGCCGGTGGCGTATGTGTGGGTAACGCACAACGGCGAACCGGTCAGGGGCGGCACACTGCTGCTGCGAGGCGTCGCGCTGGATCGCTACACCGGCAGCGGCGAGAACGGCCCGGCGTGGCAGTGGATCCGCACGCCCGAGCCCGAAAGCCTGTTCAACAACGTCACCAAGCATTCGCCGGCGCGACTTAGCCCGCAGCAGGGGACCGACATCTACCGCCAGCGGTGGCAGATCATCCGCGGCACGGGCAGCAACGTGATCTTCGCCCTGGGCGGGCCGACCAACCTGACCGTCAATGGCGACATGCGCATCCGCTACGCGCCCGGTACGCAAACGATCCAGGCGGATGAGCCGATCACCCGTCCGCTGGAGTATACGGTCGTCTCCAGCGGGATCGTGGCCCAGCCGAGCGGCGAAGTTTCGCCGCCTGAGCAGACGCCGGCGGAGCAGGGACGCGAACGCCGCTTCCGCCGGCTGCGCGAGCTGGTCGCCGCTTCGTCGCCGGTCGTGATCGCGCAGTCGCAGATCGATCCGCAGATCGAGGCGTTTGCGCGGCGGGTGGAGGTGAGCGGCGCCGATGACCAAGGCCCGCTGGCTGCGCGGCGGCCGTCCGATGAGCGCACGCATCCGCTGGACCTTCAGATCGCCGCCAACATCGAGCGTTACCTGCAGCAGAACTTCGCGTACACGCTCGACCTGACCGATACGCGGCGAGTCGACGGGCAGGATCCGCTGGTTCGCTTCCTGTATGACTTCCAGCGGGGCCACTGCGAGTACTTCGCCGGCGCGATGGCGCTGATGTGCCAGAGCCTTGGCATGCAGGCGCGCGTTGTGATCGGGTTCAAGACCGACGAGTTCAACGAGTTTGACAACCGCTTCATGGTCCGCCAGTCGCATGCGCATGCGTGGGTGGAGGTGTTGGGGCCGGATGGCGTATGGCAGACGTTCGATCCGACATCGGGCAATGATCCGCGCTTCCAGCGAGGCAAGACCCTGTGGCAGCGCCTGCGGCATTTCTTCGACTTCCTGGAGCTGAAGTGGGCCAACAGTGTTGTGGCGTATGACAATGAAGCCCGGGCCAACGTGATCACAAACCTCGACAGCCACCTGACCAACACCGCCATCTCAGGCAACAACTACATCCGTCAGATGATGCGGTGGCTGGACGAGACACTGTTCTGGCGCGTGTCGTCGGGGCTGCTGGGGCTGTTGGTGTGGTCGATGGTGGGGGGCGTGCTGGTGGCGATCGGCTGGTTCCTGTGGGAGCGGTGGAAGCTGCGTCAGCGGGCGAAGCGCATCGGCCTGGAGGCGCTGCCGACTTCCGACAAGTTGCGGCTGGTGCGGCAGTTGGGGTTCTATGATGACCTGGTGCGGATGCTGGAACGGCATGGGATCCGCCGTCCGGCGCACCTGACGCCCCGGGAGTTTGCCCAGTCGCTGTCGTACCTGCCGACGGAGGCGTACGAGGGGATCTCCCGCCTGACGGACATCTTCTACCGGATCCGCTACGGCCAGGCCGAGCTCCAGCCCGGCCTGCGTCGCCGGCTGAGCACCTTTACCGAGCGGATTGCCTCGTCGATCAGCCGGATCGGCCCAGGTTCAGCAGTAAGCTGAAATTCCCCACCTCCCGGGTCGGCTGGGCAATTATCGGATCATTCTGTCGCAAGAGCGCACATCCAATCGAGACATTTTGCCCATCCTCACGGGCGGAGGGTCCGTTTTTGTCGGATACACCGACTTTTCTGGCCAGCGGCTTTAACAGATGCGTATATTCTATGCCCGCTGAGTAACGTCCGTTACCGACACCCGACGGGGTGGGGAGAGAGCCATTCGATCGCCACGGAACATCCTGACCGAATCCGAACCGGCCGGCCCTGTCGATACCCCCGAGCCAGGCCATGATGCCATCATCCAGATGATCTGGCGCCGGAAGGCTGCCATCATCGCCGCGATGGGCATCTCGCTGCTGGTGGGTGTTGCCTACCTGCTGCTGGCGACACCGATCTACACCAGCCAGTCGCAGATCTACTACCAGCAGCTCACCCCGCGCCTCGGCCACGAGGACGGCACGCCCGCCCGGACCGCCAACTTCCTCAATACCGAGGTTGAGGTCATCCGGTCGTCAGCCGTCCTGGCTGTCGCCCTGACCGATCCACAGATGGAGGATGTCGCGATCGTCCGCGACGAGCTGTATCCCATCCGCGCCCTCAAGCAGGGGCTGGATGTGTCGATCGGCAAGAACAACGACATCATCACCGTCTCGTACGATTCGCCCAATCCGCGCGATGCTCAGTCGATCGTCGCAGCCGTCGTGCGAGCCTACCAGACATTCCAGTCGGACCAGCGACGCCAGGCGCTCGATGCCATGGAACGCGAACGCCAGAAAATCATGCAGGAGCTGGCGGCGCGCAACCGGGATCTGATCGCCCTCAAGAAGCAGTTCGGCACGCTGACGTTCGAGCAGGACAAGGACAATCCCGTCCTCCAGCACCTGCACAACCTCTCCGAAGCGCTGACAGACGCTCGCTTCGACGCCATCGAAGCCGAAACCGCCTACCAGGAAGCCGCCGGCGCCATTGCCGGCAACAGCGAACTGCAGCGGCGCCTGGGCGGATTGACCGGTTCGGGCACGCTGGTGTCGGCTGGCGATCTGCAGACGCTGCGCAATGAGCTGTTCAACCTCCAGCAGCGGCTGCAGGAGGCGCGCCATACCTACGGTGAGCGGCATCCGATGGTCGGCAGCCTCGAGGCGCGCGTCGAGCATCTGACGGTCGCCTACGTCGCCGCAGCCCGTGAACGCTGGCTGGCGGCGCAGCGCCGCCGTGATGAGCTACAGCGCAGCTACGACCAGCAGCACGAGCTGGTCCTTCAGATGCAAAGCCGTCAGCTCGAGGTCGAGCAGCTCCAGCGCGAGATCCATCGCCTCGAGACGCTGGCTGACGAGATCGGCGCCCGCACCAAGGCGATGACCGCTATGGAAGGCGCCGGCGCCCTCAACATCACCATCCTCGAAGAGGCGACGCTGCCGGATGAGCCCTCCCAGCCGCAGATGCGCCAGGTGATGGCGATCTCGCTGGTGGGCGGGTTCCTCCTGGGCTTGGGGCTGGTCGTGATCAGCGAGTGGCGCGACAAGAGCCTGCGCAGCGCTGAAGAAGTGAAAGCCGCGCTCAAGGTGCCCGTGCTGGGCGTCGTTCCGTCGATGCAGCAGGGCCTGTCGCCGATCGAACGCGGCATGAAGGTCCACCTGGACCCGAGCAGCGACATCGCCGAGGCGTATCGCACCGTCCGCACCGCGCTCTACTTCGGCTTGCCGGATGAGAACTCCAAGACGCTCCTGGTCACCTCGCCGCAGGCCGGCGACGGCAAGAGCACGCTGGTCTCCAACCTCGCCATCGCCATGGCCCAGGCGGGCAGGCGCGTGCTGGTGATCGATGCCGACTTCCGCCTGCCGACGCAGCACAAGATCTTCAACGTCGTCGCCGGCGGGGGGCTGTCGGGTGTGCTCAGCGGCAAGATCTCCCTCGAAGCCGCGATCGTCCCCACCAGCGTCGAGAACCTCGACCTGCTGCCGTGCGGCCCGATCCCGCGCAATCCGTCGGAAATCCTCAACAGCCAGCACTTCAGCGATCTGCTGGGCGATCTCGCCGCCAAGTACGACCATGTCGTGCTCGACTCGCCGGCGCTGATGGCGGTTGCCGATGCACGCATCGCCAGCGCCTGGTGCGATGCGACGCTCCTGGTGCTGCATGCCGAGCGGACCGACCGCCGCATGGCGGTGCTGGCGCGCGACGGGCTGGTCGCCGTCGGCGCGAACCTCGTTGGCGTGATCGTCAACGGCGTCGACCGCAACACGCGGCGGCACAGCTTCTATGCCGACTTCGGCTACAACAAGCCGCGCGAGCCGCAGCAGGAAGTCCCGACGATCATGACGCCCTGGGAGGAGCCGTCCGACGCCGCCGCGCCGCAGGTCGCCGCAGAGCCTGCGCTGCAGACACTCGAAGACCCAGACCCACAGCCCGCCGTTGAACCCGTCGCCCGACAAGCCGAAAACAACGGCACGCCAGCCTCGCAGGAGCCGCAACGCCCGGTCGTCTCGCTCGATCCAAAGGTGCTGGCGGAAACCAGCGCTCGACTCCGCAAGGGATTCGAGGCGCTGCGATAGCTCACGTCCCGCGGGGCTGACAGGACCCGCTCGCGGGCCAACGCCGCACCGGCCGGGCAGCCGCCAGCCCGGTGCAATGCACATGGAGAACCGTCGCGCCCGGCGGTGTTCTCACCTCTGGGGATCGCCGCGCGACATGGCACAGCCGCATGGCTTGGAGGGCCAGCCGGCTGGGCAGGTTGATGGGAGAAAATGCACACTCGGCAGCCGACAACCGGCCGCCGCGGTCACTCTGACCGTGGCCCGTGCGCCATGTCTGTGCCGCTTGCGCCCAGCCAGCTGCCGTGTGCCAGGCCGCCCTGCGCCGCTCTCCCGTCATCTGCACCCATCCCTGAGACGCACTGGCAGGTACGCATCGGCGAATGCTTCCTTTGCGGCCTGGCGGCGCTGCTGGTGGTGTACGCGCTGGCCGGAAGAAGCATCGCCGATTTCGTCCCGGCGATAGGCCATAGCGAAACGGCGGTCCTCGTGCTGGGACTGGTCGCGCTGGTCTGCAGCCGACGGTGGTCTCGGCTGGGGGGCAACACGCTCTTCTGGCTGATCCTCGCGATGATGCTGTGGGCAGAAGCGTGGATGCTGGCGGGGGATGGAGTGGCCGGTATGGGCGTCCTGCGCGGCGCAGCCAATTCGGGCGATGCCGTCCTTGCCATCATCGTGGCGTCGCTTCTGATCGATCAGCCGCAGCGGCTGGCGACCCTGTACGTGCGCTTCGCGCGCGTCGTGCCGATCGCGCTGTGGGCGGGGCCGATCCTGCTGGTGCTGTCGCAGGCTCGGCTGATGCCCCGCATCGACAGCGGCTGCATGGTCCACCTGTGCGCCGCGACGGCCATGCTCGTAGCCAGCCCGGCTTTGGCGGGCCGGGCGTCGGTACTGATCCTGCTGCCGGTGGCGCTGGCTGGCTGCGTCACCGGCTCGGCGGGATTGACGACATTCTCAGCCAGCCTGCTGCTGATGGTGGCCTTGCGGCCGGGCAACCGAATGGTCTGGCGCCTGACCGGCATCGCCGCGATGGTGGTGGGGGTGTTGTGGGTGATTCAGACCAGCATCAATCCAGCCGACGGCACGCACAGCCAACTATCCAACCTACTCGCGTCACCAACCCCCAGCCTCCTGGACGCCGGCGCCCATTTCGCAATGGCGACCCATAGCGGCACCATCGGAGTTGCACTGTGGATTGCCGTGCAACTGACATGGGCAGGGCGGATGATCTCCGCCTCCATGCGTGCCTTCCGCCATCGCGACACGCGCTGGGCAGGCGTGTTCATGGTCCTGCTGGTCTACTGGACGGCGTTGGCCGTCAGTTCAGCCGTCGGCATCGGCTTGGACGGGCCGGCTGGCGGGTTATGGTTCTGGACGATCATCGGCGTCGGCATGGCAGCCGAGTGGATCCACCGCTATCGGCCGGATGTGCTGTATCCGCCGCAGGCGGTGATCCGCGCGCCGTCGGCTGCGCCGTTGATGGAATCGGCTCCGCCGCCGCGCCCGCGTCGCCCAAGCGCCTATGCCGTGCGTTTGTTGCGCAGGAGGCCATCGAGCGAGATGCGCCCCGCGCCGGTGAGGATCAGCATCAGCGCCGGCAGCAAGTAGAGCAGCGCCAACTCCTTCGACCGGCCCGGGCCAAACAGTGGATCATCCCCATGCCCGACAAACGCCGCCACCGCCATGTTGAACGCGACAATCACCGCCACCGGCCGGGTGAACACTCCGAGCGCCAGTAGAATGCCCCCCAGAAACTCCGCCAGCGTCGCCAGCCAGGCTGACACCAGCGGCGCCGGAACGCCCATGTCCGTAAGCCCCTGGACAAACGCCTGCGGCGGGCCAAATCCCTCGCCCAAGCCATTGGGCAGAAGCTTCCTGTAGCCGTGTCCCGCAGCCAACATTCCGCCAACCCCCACGCGAACGATCAAAAGACCCAAATCGCCAAACCGCGTCGCGGCCCCAGCGCCGCCAAACAGGAGCTGTCGGATCATATTGGCCATAAAACCTCCGTGAATTAGTTGCCAGTTGTCAGTTCCCAGTTGCCAGTTGCTAGTTTCCAGTAACGGGCGCCGCTGTCATCCCCTCGCCTCTTCGTCTCTTCGTCTCTTCGTC
>CALEKX010000015.1 GCA_937904525.1 uncultured Phycisphaerales bacterium | reverse complement strand
ATATCCCACCGGATGCAGCGGCCACGCCGCAAATCGCAGGTTGAAAAACGCCAGCAGCCCCGTCATGCCAACGCCCGTGCCGAAATGCCCCATGCGGCTGTGCCGTTCCACCGGCCCGTCGCGCGGGGGCATGTATTGAGCCGTATCGTCGAGCGCGAATGCCCGCGGCATCGACCATGATCCCCACGACCCAATCGGCTGCTCCTGCGCCTGATCGACCGAGGACGCGTAGCTGTAGTGCGCATAGAGCGTGCTCGCTCCCGACACCACCACCGCAACGACCAGCGCCAGGACCAGGCAGCCGGTGAACGCGACCGCCGATCGCCAGGTGCGGTGCCCGCTATAGGCTTGCTCATCCGCGACGCGCAGCGCATGCGTCATGAAGACCGGCGACGCCTCGCGCGTGTCATGCAACAACATGCCAAACAGGTAATTGGAGAAGAAGATCGACCCCAGCGTCGTCCGCGCGCCCGCCAGTTCCCCCGCATACAGCCATGCCCGCGTCGGCACGACGGGCAACAGCACATACAGCAGCCCCGTCTCCGCCACCACGCGCGCCAGCACGAAATAGACCATGCCGATCACGCCCACCAGCACCACAGCCCCCATCACCGACGCGCCGGCGGCCACCAGCCAGCCGATCAGCACGATCACGCATGCCACCAGCCCCCAACCCGCCAGCCAATACGGCAGATACCGCCCCACCGGTTCCTCCGCCCGCCCACGCCCGAACATCTGCCGCGCCACCAGCGCCAACTGATGCCGCGCGATCCACAGCGTGACGATCGCGATCGCCAGCACAGCCCCAAACCGCTGATCTTCCTCCATCGCGCCCGTGAACTCCGCGTGATACGTCCCGTACCCCATGCGGACGACCTGCATCAGCACGAAAAAGAACCACAGGCTGAACGCAATGCGCGTCTGCACGAAGAACATCAGCCCGATCACCGTGAAGTAGATCTGCTGCCGCTTGAACTCCCCTTGCGCTGCGTTGAACGGCGCATCCGCCAGAATGCTCGACAGATCAAACTGCAGCGGCAGCTCCGGCCAGTATTGCGGCCAGTAGACATGCAACGCCCGCAGGCCGTGGATGACGAACACCGCCGCAAACGCGATCCAGAACGCCCGGCTGGCGAGCATTGTGTTCAGCACTCTGCCGCGCGGCGGCGGCTCGATGAGAGCCAGGTAGACGCTGGCCAGCGGAAACGGCAACCGCTCGTTGTCGACCCACTGCCGCCGAAAGATCACCGACATGCAGAGCACCGCGCCATACAGCGCCGCCAGAAAGATCCCCCACGGCAGCGCGGGCCTCACCCATGCCCCCCACGGCACGGCGCGCAGGCGGTTGACAAACGTGTCCGGATAGACGGCGATCCTGCCGCTGAAATCCCGGACCACCGGCTCCAGCCCGCGCTCGGCGGGATCATCCGCCTGCATCGTCGGCCAAAGCCAGTCGGGCAGGTTCAACTGCCGCAGCAGCTCAGCCGATTCGTGGTGGATCGCCGCATGGCCGAACGGCGCCACCAGATGCCCGGGCAGATAGCGCATCAGCCCCACGCTCGGCAGCGCGCAGCCGACAAGCGTCATCCCCAGCGCCACCGCCAGCTCTCCGCCGCTGAGCGCCTGCCGCGGCCACCATCGCAACAGCAGCGCATTGATCAACAGTACGAATAACAGGAAAAAGATCAGCAGGCTCGCCGGCAGATGATTGCCCACCAGATCCGTGTTGCGCAGGACGTAGTTGTTGAACGGCGTCAATGCGCAGATCAGCAGCACCCCCGCCAACCCCAATGCCACACTCCGTCCGCTGACGGACCGACGTGTACCCATGCCCCCTATCCTACATGACCACGCCCAATGTCATAGATCTATGGCCATCGCGCGACGTGTTCAACGCGCCCGACACGTGCAGATCGCGCCCCAGCCGCTCCGCGATGGGTCCTTAGGCATGTCAGTTCGTAAGCGTCAGCACGCCGAACATCGACGGCTCCCATGCCGGCTCGAGGCCGTCGCCCCAGGTCATCGCTGCGGCGCGGCCGTCGCCGTCGTTGTCGTCGAGGCGGATGGACAGCCCCAGCTTCATCCCAAGCCGCGGCTGAACGCCGCCCAGTTCCGACCACGGCAGGCGCGCCTCATACGTCGTGCGCGTGCCGTTGCGGCGGATCTGGACCTCGTAGACCGACGAATCCCTGGCCAACTGCCCCGACGGCAGCCCGCCCGCATATGCCGGAGGTCGATAGAGTGTTACCCGGCCGCTGCCGCCGCCCGGCGTCGCGGCGCTGAGGTAGTAGGCGAAGGCCTGATGGTTCGCATCCTTGCCGATGCGGTTCGGCTGGATGGCCAGCGTTACCGAGTCGCTATCGGGCGTGCGGTCATCGGTGAACGGCGTGGCGGCGCGATCGTCGATCACGTCAACAGCCAGGTACAGCGCCTGTTCATCCCACTGCAGATACGCCACACCGCTGAGATTCTCGGGCGTCCAATCGTATCCAGACGAGAAGCGCGTCAACTGATTCTCAGCCAGCAATGGGATCGGTTCATGCCCGACCCAATCCGACAGATCGCCATCAATCTTCGGCGCCCCAGCAGCCCTTCGCGCCTCGGCTGCGAAGTTGCTGCCCTCGTAGAGCGTCACGCGCACATTGTCCAGAAGCATCGAGCCGTCAGCCCCGCTCATCAGCGGCGTAACGCTCAACTCCTTCGTGCTTTCGGGCGCGTTGCCGCGGAAGATGAGCAACTGCCAACCCTTCGACGTGGGCGGTGTCTGGAACACATGCGGGATATAGAGATCCTGCTTCTTCCCATTGGCAAAAACGTAGGTCACATTGCTGCCACCCTGGCGGACATTGTGGGTCTGCGCCCAGGCTGTGTAGAGGAACGACTGCCCACCGGTAAATGGGATCGACTGCGACGCGCTCAGCCAGGTGTCCCTGCCCTGGTACTTGAGCATGTACTTGCCCGTGCCGAGCCGGCCGTCGCTGGCGATGCGCTGCACGCCCTCGGACAGCCACCAGGCCTCCGGCTTGGCAGCACTCGCCGATGGCGCTTCAAATCCGCCGTTCTTCAGCAGGTTCCCCAGCATCGAGGGATTGATCCATGTGACCTGGAACGGCCTCTCCACAGCCGGCAGATCGCTGCCCACAAACGCAATGCGTGCCAGCCACTGCCGGGCGGTTTGCGATGGATCGACCCGCAGTTGCACGACCTTCCGCTCGCCGGGCGTGAGCGTAACGGTTGCCTCGCTCACCGTCTCCACCTTCTCCTCCGTCACGAGCGAGACATGGAACGTCATCGACGTGTCGTACAGATTCTGCAACTGCAGCGGGACCTCCAGCGGCTCGCCCTGAACGGCTGTCAACTGCACCAGCGGACGCGGGCGCGTCGACGTGCCGACTGTCATCACAAGATAGGACTTGAGCGTCGCCAGATCCGCCCCCTCAACAAAGACCGGCATGTCCGTGAGCTGAAGATCCATCAGCCCGTCGGGCGTGGCCAGGCTCGTCTCATTTCCCTGGTAATCGACGATGGTCACCTGCGGCGAGGAGACGCGCAGGCCGCGAATCGCGCCATCGCCGTACGGCGACGCGACCAGTATCGCCCGCCTGTCTTTGGCGAACAGATGCAACGTGCCGCCGCTATGATAGAACTTGCCAATCGGCTGGGCATGGCTGAGCTTCGAAATCAGCACAGCCAGCGTCGCTGCAACCGGGCGAGGCGTCGATTCGTCCAGCAAATAGCTCCAGTTGCCGCACGGATCGCTGCCGCCGCCGAAGTAGGTGACCTGCTCGGCACCGGCAACCAGCAGATCCGGCCAGCGATCCATCACCCAGCGCGACTGTATCCTGACCTGCAGCATCTCGCGCAGGGGCATCTTCCAGACCGACAGGCCGCGGGCGGTTTCGTTGTCCCAGACGCCAACGTGCTTCGCGCCGGCCGCGGCGATGTCTTCCTGCGCATCGCGCACGCCGTCGAGATTGCTGTAGTGCACCGGTACGACATCGACATAGTTGGCGATGCCGCGCTTCAGCAGCTCCGCCCGGAAGTTGCGCGGCCACAGGCCGCCCGCCATCTGCACCCGCAGCGACGGATCGACCGACCGGGCAGCCTCCGTGCCCACGCGGCAGAACTCCAGGTAGTTGGCAACCGGGTCCGGCACATCATTGCCCGGCACAATCTCGTTCTGCCACTCCCAGCCCCAGATCAGGCCCTTCCATCGCTCGCTCATCACGCGCACGCTCTGGGCAAGGGCCGCGGGGTCGAACGCATAGGGCGCATAGCCGACATTGCGCGGCTCATCCGTCTGCACCCACGCCGGCGGACCGATCAGGCAGATCCACGGCATCAAGCCATACTCCCGGTTCGTCTGCAGCACACGGTCCATGCCTTCGAGCTTCCAGACATCCGGCGCCGGCTGAAGCGATGCCCAACTCGTAAAATGCCGCACCCAACTGAAGCCCAGCCGCTGGGCGATCCGGCTGGCCTCAGCCGAGGAGACGTTGGTGACGCCAAACGGCGTCGGCTTGCCATTGACGACCTGCTGCACGTTCGGGATCCAGCCGATCGTCATCTCGCGCCGCCCCCAGCCGTCGACTTCCGCCTCGATCAGCGAGATGCCGCGACGTTTCAGTTCCAGCGGAAACTCCACCACCTCCCCCGGTGCGCCGCTGACGAACACATGCTCGCCGCTGAACTCCTGGCCGGCGGTATCGACGACCGTATACCGCAGCGTCCTGGATTCACCTTTGATCGCGCCGTCCGCAAAGCGGATCTGCAGGTGCGGCTGCTGGTCGTAGGTAAAAAGATTGCCCGGCACGGCTGTGCCGAGCGTGTAGTAGGGCCGTGCGGGTATGAGCGTCACGCCGCCGCCGCGGATGTCCCACGGCCAGGGCCCGCCATTGGCATCCTCGAACCGCGCCAGGAAATGCAGACTGTTAAACGGATACAGTTTGCTTGTTTTCAGTGTAAACGTATGTTTGTTTCTCCCTGGCGAGACCTCAACCGATTGCGGCCACAGGCCGTAATAGCTGATGTGCATCCGCTGGGTCGTGTACTTGCCGTCGGGATTGTCGATCCACGGGCCGAGGGGAACGATCGCGAGCTTCGTGCTGCCGCCCCAGTGGTCGGACGGATCCAGGTAGTACTCGACGGTCAGATCGAAGGTGTCGTTTTCGGTAACCTCGCGCTCCACCGGCTGGATCCAGATCCAGCTCTTGCGGTAGGTCGCCGATGCCGGCCGCTCGGCTTTGGGCGCCGCCGGCTCAGCCGCGGCGGACTCCTGCTTCGCCTCCTCGACCGCAATGCCTGGTGCATTGAACTGCGCCTTGCGGTTCTCGAACGAACCATCCGGGCTGATGAACACGATCGGCAGGATCGTGCCCATGTTCTCCCGCGCCGGGATGCGGAAGTGGAACACGCAAGTGCTGCCATTGAGCGCATCCTGGCGATCGGTTTGCGTCAGGAAGCCGCCGGACTTCTGATCCCTGCTGGACCAGTGCAGGTCGACGGCCAGCTTCATGCCCGCTTCGACGTCGCGCGGCGTGACCTTGACCTCGATGACATCGCCCGGCTTAGCCGTGCTGGGGTATTCCATATCGCACCAGTCCGACGACGCCTTGCGCATGCGGACGGCGGTCGCTCCAGCCGCCTGCTGCTGCTCGCGCGTACCGACGGGAATCGGCGGCACATTGAACTGCTCTGTGCGATTGTCGAACGAGCCGTCCGGCGTCAGAAACACGATCGGCCGGACAAAACCCAGGTTCTCCCGCTCGGCGATGCGGAAATGGAACACCCGCGGCTTGCCGCTTTGCGCCGGCTGACGCTCGGCGTAAGCGAGGAACCCGCCGGCGGCCTGATCCTTGCTCGACCAGTGCAGATCGACGGCCAGCTTCATCTCGCCCTGAACCTCGCGCGGCGTGACCTTGATCTCAATCGTGTCCCCCGGCACGGCAACAGCCGGATACTCCACCTCGCACCAGTTCGCCGAAGCCTTGCGCGTGGCAGCCGCATTCCCCGCCGCCTCCCGCTGCTGACGCGTGCCGACCGAGACAGCCGGCACGGCGTACATCTCCGTTCGACTCTCGAACGAACCATCCGGTGTGAGGAATACGATCGGCCGGATCGCGCCGATCCCATCGCGCACCGGCAGGTTAAAGCGGAACACACAGGCCTTGCCGCTGACGGCCTCCTGACGCTCGGTATGCATCAGGAATCCGCCCTGCGACTGGTCCCGGCTCGACCAGTGCAGATCGACGGCGATCTTCATCCCCGCCGGCACATCGCCGGGCGTCACCTTCACTTCGAACGTGTCGCCCAGGACCGCCACGGCTGGATACTCCACGTCACACCAACTGGTGGACGAAGTCTTCGTCTGCGCAGCGGCGATCGCCGACATCACAAGCAGAGCAACAACAATCACAGGCGTGCGGATCATCATGGTGCTTCTCTTCTATATTACACGTGCAATCTCGAGACTTTTCGACCTTCCTGCCGGGGCGATGCCGGTCCTTTTGACCGCCGCACACACCCCGTTTGTACCATCCTTCAGCCGTTTGCGTGCAAGGGTTGTTTGCCGCGACGATCGGTGTGCGATTACTGGTCGCGCGGCGTCGGCCGCCAGCCATCCGGGAACATGTTCTCCCCGATGAGCGTGCCATGGAGGCAGCTATCGGCATGGCCGTCAGCGAAGACAACGTTGATCGCCCTGTCCCCCTGATGCCGCCATCGGATGTCGCCGATCGGGCCCCACGTCGTCCCCTCACGGTTCTGCCCCAACGCGATCGGTCGCATGCGCGCCGTATCGCTGATGCCGTTCAGGTTCCATGGCGCCGTAAAGACCATGTTGTTGTTCATCATGAAGGCCACCGCGTCGGCAGTGCCATACGACGGATGGCCCGGGATGACCAGTTGCACACCGTCCATCACCATCATGATCCGCTGGGCTGGCCGGACCTGCGACAGCTTGTAGTGCGGGTAGTAGCCCGGCGTCTGGTCGAAAGGCTTGGCTTCGTTCTCGCGGCCCATGAGCACCGGGTTGGAGGTGTAATGGTTGAAGCCGGCGTCGACTGTCGCGCCGGGGCACAGCAGCACCCTGCTCCGCTGCGTGACCGAGACAGTCGTATCGCCCATGCCGCCGAGATACGGGTTGACCAGCGTGTGCCAGGTCACGGAGCTGCCCTGGTAGTTCCAGATCCCCAGCGGCAGACTGCCGCGGTGATCATTGGCATATGCGATGATGCCCAAGCCGATCTGGCGCAGGTTCGACAAACAGCCGACGCTCTGCGCAGCCGATCGCGCCCGGTTCAGCGCCGGCAGCAGAAGACTGATGAGAACAGCGATAATGGCAATGACTACCAGCAGCTCGACGAGGGTGAACGCTTGTGCATGCCTGCGCGTCATCATGTTGCCCGCCTTCCCAGGAGCGCTCGATCCGGGTGCGTCCCACGTTCTCCGGACACCGCTTCACAGCCTTGCCGCGAGCCGGCGCCCAGGCAGCATCGCGCATCGGGCGCCGCCCCGCGGTGATGCCGACACCGTTACCCCACCACGGCCCGGCGGCGACGCAGGGCCAGCCCCGTGCATCCGATCCCCGCCAGCCCGATCGCCGTCGGCTCGGGGACCATGCTCAGCCGAATCGCTTCGAGTTGTTCGAGCGTCAGGATTTCGTTGTAGATGCGGACATCGTCGATCAGCGCGTCCGGGCTGCGGGCGTCAGCCGCCCGCGTCGAGCTTCCGACACGCAGATCGCCGTCATTGCCGTTAGGCGCATCCATGGTCGTGTGGGTTGCCGATCCGATCAGCGCCACCGGTGTCGTCATGTCGCCCAGGTAGTGATAGACATGGACCGTCGGATCCGGCGAAGGCACCCACTGATAGTTGTACGACACCGCTACAAACAGCCACTTGTCGATATCACCGGACGTGATGTCCGCCGAAAAGAGGCTGCCGCCGTAGTCGACGTGAATGTCCAGCCGGAAGTTCTGAGCCGAGATCGTTCCCGTCGACGGCTTTTCAATCTGCCAGCTGAAGCCGTTGCCGTGCGTGCCCTTGGTGATGATCCCGTCGCCGTCCGACGGATCAGCCTGGAGATTGATCCACGCGACCAGTGTGAACTTTCCGCCAATGGCGTCGATCGCCTCCACATCCCCCGCCGTCAGGTAATCACTGGCCGATCCGCCGTTGGTATCCAGGGAATATCCCAACCCGCTGGGCGTGTTGTTGCTCCGCGTGGCCGCACCATTGAACGTGCCGTTGGCGGCAGCCCCCGCAGTGCCCTGGTTGATGGCTGGGCCCGATGCTTCGTCGAAGGTGTAGTGAACCACCAGCGCGCCGTAAGAAGGGATGGAAATGGCGGCGACAGCGAACAGCCCGCACAGCGGCCTGATGCAGCGAAACATGGATTGTCCTCCTCAGATGGGATACGCCTGTCCGGTTAATGCATACGTGTAATATAGGCCTTTTTCGATGAAATGCAAATGGATTTTCGACGCGGTTGCGGTTAAGTTGAACGTATGGTGTGACGTCGAAGGAGTTTAAAACGACAGGATCACCGGCGGTTGAAGCCGCCTGTTCGATGGGCGATCTGCTGCCCAACCTGATGTACATCGATCCTCGCAAGGGATCTGGCTATGGTCTCACTCAAGACGATTGCCGCGGACCTTGGGGTCTCCCATGCCCTGGTTTCGCGTGTGCTCAACAATCGCATGGGAACCACCGGCGTCAGCGCCAAGACGCGGGCTCGCATCCTGCAGCGCGCCAAGGAGCTGGGCTATCGGCCCAATCCGCTCGCCCTCGCCTTGCGCGAGGGGCGACGCGGCGCCGTGGGTGTGTGCGTGCATGGCGTGGGCGTCAAGGGCAGCGATCTGGTCCTCCGCTTCATCGAAGGTATCGGCAATGCCCTGTCGGCCGATGGCCAGCATCTGTTGTTCCACTACTTCGAAGCCCAGAAGGATTTTGAAGCCACCTGCAACCAGGCCCTGGTCTCCAAGGTGGACGGCCTGATCATCGGCGGGATGGCGTTTCCCTGGATGATGAACCGGCTGACAGAGCTCAAGCAAGCCGGCGTGCCGATTGTGCTGGCGTGCCATGGCCCTGTCGGCAAGGAGTTTGTCAACTATCAGGTTGACCCCGAGCAGCAGGGATACATCGCCGCCCAGCATCTGATCGAGATCGGATGCCGGCGCATCGCGCACCTGCATGCCCTGGATTCGCGCTACAACGGTTACCGTCGTGCCCTTTCCGAAGCCGGCATCTCCCTCGACAAGCGACTGGTCGTGCAGATCCCGGGCCCCGACTACTTCGTCACCCAGGCTGGCTATGACGCCGCGGTGAAGCTGCTCGATTCCGGCGTCGAGTTCGATGCCATCCAGGCCCAGTCCGACGCACAAGCCGTCGGCGTGCAGCGCTGTCTGATTGAACGAGGCATCCCCCGCGACCGCTGGCCGAAGCTCACCGGTGTCGACGATTCGCCCATCGCATCGGAATACGCGCTGGTCCCCCTGACGTCGGTCACCGCGGAGATGGACACCTGCGCCCACATGGCCGCGGCTGCGCTGCAACGGATGCTTCAGGGCGAGAAGGCCGAGTCACAGCGCGTCCAGCCGCGGCTGGTCGTGCGAGAATCGACGGTGCCCTGATGCGCCGCTCCGCCCACGAGTGACCGGTCCCTCACGCCTTCACCGCGCCAGCGGTGATGCCGGCAATGAAGGATCGCTGGAACACCAGGAACGCGATCACCAGCGGCAGCGTCGCCAGCAGGCCGCCGGCCATCACCATGCCGTAGTCCGTCTTCTGTTCCCCCTGCAGCATGAAGATGAGCATCGGCAGCGTGTACATGTTCTCCGTCCGCAGCATGATGAAGGCCCACATCAGGTTGTTCCAGCAGCCGATCAGCACCATGATCGCCAGCGCGCCAAGCGCCGGCTTGATCGCGGGCACCACCACGCGCCAGTAAATCGAAAACTCGCTGCAGCCATCCAGCCGCGCGGCTTCCAGCAACTCATCCGGCACGTTCGACGCGATGTACTGCCGCATCCAGAAGATGCCGAAGGCGCTGGCGGCGCCGGGCAGGATCATCGCCCAGTATGTGTTCATCAGCCCCAGCCGGCTCATGATGACCAGCACCGGGATCGTCGTCACAGCCGAGGGGATCAGCATCGTCCCCAGCACGAACTTGAACAGCGCATCGCGCCCCGGCGCGCGGTGCGCCTTGGCAAAGGCATATCCGCCCAGCGAGCAGAGGAACAGCGACAGCGCCACATGCCCCACCGCGATCACCACCGAGTTCACGAATGCCCGTGCAAAAGGCGTCTTCGCGAAGATGTCGCGAAAGTTGCTCAGCTCCGGCTTGAAGAAGATCCCCTCGTCATGGTCGGCTGGCCCATCCGACAGATACGGCAGCAGCCCGGGCGGCGCGGTGAAGATCCGCTCCTCGCTCTTGAGCGCGTTGGTCGCCAGCCAGTAGTACGGAAACAGGAAGACGATGGTCGCCAGCACAAACGTGCCGTAGAGCACCGCCCGCCCGCGCCGATCGGCTTGTGTCATGGCTGCACTCAACTGTTCCCCCTTCGCGACAGGCGAAACACGCCGATCGTCAGCACAAAGATGATCCCCGCGATCGTGTACGCCAGTGCCGACGCATATCCGAACCGGAAATCGGAGAACGACACCTCGAACAGCAGCAGACCGATGTTCCGCGCTGATCCGCCCGGCCCGGCGCCGGTCAGTACGAAGATCTCGTCAAACGCATACACCGTCCCCATCAGCGACATGACAGCACAGAAGATGAACGTCGGCCGCATCAGCGGCAGGGTGATGCGCGTCAGCACCTGCAGCCGGCCGGCGCCGTCGACGCGCGCGGCTTCGTACACGTCGTGCGGAATCCCCTGCAGCCCGGCGAGCATCAGCACCATGTTGTAGCCCGTCCATCGCCAGATCAGCAGGATCGCGATCGACGGCTTGACCATGCCTGGGCTCTCGCGCCACAGCAGGCCGTTGAACTCGGGATACAGCGGCTTGATGATCCACCGCAGCACGGCGTTGAACATGCCGCTCTCGACGTTGTACAGCAGCGCAAAGACCAGCGCGATCACCACCATCGGCGTCACCGACGGGATGAACAATGCCCCGCGAAACAGCGCCCGTAGCCGCGTCACCGGTCCGTTCAGCCCGACGGCAAACAGAAACGCCAGTGCCAGCATCAGCGGCACATGCAGCACGTACAGCGCAGCCGTGTTCCACAGCGACTGGAAGAACCGCGGATCGCTCAGCAGCTTACGGTAGTTCTCCAGCCCGACGTACTGCGGCGCCGTCAGGCCATCCCACTGCAGCAGGCTGTACTTCAGCGATGCGATCAGTGGATAGACGCCCAGAATCGCAAACGAGATGAAGAACGGGCTGATGAACAGGTAGAAGTGCCGATGCTGCCACAGGCGCATCGCCAGCGATCGGCCTTTGGCTGGGCGGGCTTGCTCCGCCGCGACCATCGCTCGCGCAGCCGCCATGCTCATGGCTGGCCCCCTTCCACAGGTGCGATCTCGCGCCCGAGACGATGGTTGAGCATCCGCGCGACCTCCATCAGGAAGGCCCGCTCATCCTGCCGCTGGATGCCCCAGACGCTCAGCGACTCATTGAGGTATCGCTCGGCATCCGCCCAGTCGCGCGTCCGCACCATCGGGGTAACGCGGGTGTAGTCCTGCGCAAAGAGCTTGGCGACGCGCTGGCCGCCGAAGAACGGATCCGGCTGATCGAAGCGAGGGTCCTCGTGCGCCGGCAGATACGCGGGAAACAGGCCGTACTTCTCGTACTGCGTGAGCTGCGCGTCGACAGTGCACAGGGCGTATTCGACGAACTTCTGTGCCGCCTGCGACGCAAATCCCTGATCGGGCACGACCAGCACCGATCCGCCGATGTTGCTGTTGCGCAGGCCGCCGGGTTCGATCGCGGGAAGACGGAACACGCCCCACTGCCCCGCGCGGCTGGCCGATTTGTCCTTGATGTTGTGCATCAGCCACACGGCCCCGGGGTAGCAGGCGATCGAATCGCCGTTGTACGACGCCAGCCCCTCATCCGAGCTCACGCCCAGCGGCGCGCAGATGCCGCTGTCCAGCAGCTTGCGGATGAGGCGCAGCGCCTCGACGTTCCTCGGCTGATGCACCACGATCCGGCCCTCGGCGTCGAAGACGCCGCCGCCGTTCTGCTGCATCAGGATCTGAAACATGTCCCCCAGGCCCGAGACCGACAGCGGCAGCATCCGTACGCGCCCGCCCGACCGCTCATGCAGCTCCCGCCCCATCGCGATGAAGTCATCCCAGGTCTCGATCGTGTTGGGGTCCAGCCCATATTGATCGAAGACCCATCGCTTGTAGAAGACCGCGCACGGGCCGATGTCCCACGGAATGGCGTAGATCCCGCCTTCCATTGTGCAGCTCGCCCACGAGGCGGCTGGGAACGCATCGGCATACCGCTGCGCCCAACGGCTCATGTCGGCCAGGCGGCCGGTGGAGACGTACTTGGGCGCTTCGCGCTCCTGAAGCTGGCATGCCCCCGGCGCGCCGACGCCGCCAGCCAGCGCCAGCAGCAGCCGCGTCTGCACCATCGCGCCGCTGACCTTCACCTGCACATCGATGTCGGGATGGGCCTGCTCGAACGCAGGCGTCAGATAGTCCAGGCTCTCAGCCGCCAGGTTCCAGCCCCAGATCTCGACGACCGTGACGGCATCCGACGCCTCCGGCGCGCCGACGCCCTGCAGCGTCTGCACCAGTACCGCAAAGCCAAGGACGATCAGCCCGAGCACCGCCAGCGCGCGGCGATCCTGTCCTGCCCCGACCGGGCGGCGGTTGTCTTGCTTCGATCTCTGTTCCACCATTGCGCTGGTTGTGATCTCGTCTGGACATCCCGCCCGCGGCGGGACATAGCCGATTCGCCCTTACCGCTGGACCTCCTGGCTGACCGCCTCCGGCGGACACACCAGGAAGCTGAACCCCGTCGGGCCGCCGCCGTCATTCTCAAGCCGCACCAGGATGCGGTTCACGCCCTGGCGGAACTGGAACAACTGCAGGTGCTCGTCGATGTAGTAGTAGCTCATCCCGCGGTCCTGCCAAATCTCTTCGCCGTTGATCCAGATCTTGCCGCTGTCGTCCGTGCCGATGGCGACGTACATCAGCGCCGGCTCGTCGAAGTACAGCTCGGTGTAGGCGTAGTAGGTGCCCCAGTCGATCGTCGCCGGCGGCACGTTCTGGATGGATTCGCTCTGAATGAACTGCCAGCGGAGCACGCCATCCAGCACAATCTGCTTGCGCTTGCCGCGGGCGCCGCGACCGCCGCTGGTGTCCGTGGCCAGGCCCTTCATGCCATCGGTGTAGACGGCATCGAAATCGATGCTCAGCTCCGGCGGATGGATGATGGCAAAGTCATTGCGCCCGAAGTTGTCCCACGGGCCGATCATGTACCAGGTGTTGATGTACAGCCAGCCGCGGCGCTCGGAGTTGCGCGAGAAACGGCGGCCCGGCAGCGCCTGGGCCTGCACGATCTCCGGATTGAGGCTGGGCCGGCGGGTGTTCTTCGCCCGCTCGCTGCTTCTGCGGGCCTGCCATTCGGCATACTCGCCGCCATCGCCGCTACCACTGCCCGGACCCCAGGTCATCGCGCCCGGCGGCGGCCGACCTCCCGGCGACGGCGGACGCACCAGGCTCGCCAGCCGCGTCTCGGCTAGCGCCGACTCACGCACGCTGCGCTGCAGCACCTGCCGATAAGCGTTCAGATCGTCGATCGTGCGGATCTCAAGCCGATCCGCCGGCCCACCTCCTCCCGATGCCGATCCGCCATTGGACGCAGCCCACTGGGCCAGCTCTTCCGCTACCAGCCGATTAAACGCCGGCATGCGCGTTGTGTTCGGCTGAAGCAGCGAACGAACCTCGGGAAATGCCTGCCCGCGCCGCAACGCCAGCTCCGCCGCGCGGCTGTCGGTGTAGTTCTCCTGGATCTGCGCTTCGAGCTGCGCCAGCCGCCGATACAGCTCCTCGACCGACGCATGCGGCGGCAGCGGCGTAACGACCAGATGGTTGTTCGCCCGCGCCATCTGCGTGTCGTTGATCTCGCTGCCATAGGCATCGACCGGTCGCTGCTCGATGCGCTGCAGAAGCTGCTCCTCACGATCGATCACCTTGCCGGCGATCTCGTAAAACCGCTCGAGCCGCTGCTGCAGCTCCTGGCGGATCAGCAGCTCGGCCTGTTCGACCAGCAGGCGCGCATGCTCCTCCGGCAGCACGCGATCCCGATCGCGCTGCTCAAAGTGGCTCCGCAGATGCTCCGGCGGCGGCCGGACGGGATGCTCAGCCGGAACGATCCGCCCCATCATCTCGGTGCCCGCACTCATCCACACGAGCAGCGCGGCTGCCAGGTGCAGCAGGATCGCCACGGCCCAGGCCACGACGATGTAACGTGGTTCAGCCCTCGTAGTCGTCGTCATAGGTCCTGATCCCGACATTGCTCAGGTTGTAGAACTGGCAGGCATCCATGACCTCGACAAACCGGCCGAAGGGCGCATGACGATCCAGGTCGATGCGGATGCGCTGGCTGGGGTTGGTCAGCCCCGTTTCGCGCAGGCTCTGGTGCAGGTAGTTGGTGCTGCACGGCTCGCCTTCCCAGTACAAACTGCCATTGCGATCGATACCCACGACGATCTGCTTGTCGCTGGGGCGCATCTTCACCGCCGACGTCGATACCGGCAGGTCGATCGGAATGTCCTTGCTCTTGATCTTCGTCATGCTGGAGACCAGGAAGAAGATCAGCAGCAGGAAGACGCAGTCGATCAGCGGCGTCATCGGAACGTCCGTGTCAGTCTCATTGTGGAACTGGATCTTCATACGGAGCGTTTCCCAGACGGACACGTGTATGTGCGAAACCCTGCAACTGGCAGAGGTCGAACACTTCGATCACCCGCTCAACCGGAACGTTCCACGGGCCGGAGATTTCCAGCGGAATCTCATTCCCCCGGGCGGCGCGCAACTGGCTGAGATAAGCCAGCACATCGTCGATCGGCCGGTAGGCCGTCTCGCCCGAGTACGTGTTGTGGCTCACCAGCTCGTATGCCCGCCCGCGGTCATCCAGCGCGATGACGCTGGCATCCTGCTTGGACTCGACCGACAGGCTGGAGGTGATGTCGGGCAGTTCGATCGGGATCTGCTTCTCCCACTTCTTCATCATCGTGGTGACGAGGAAGAAGATCAGCAGGAGGAAGACGCAGTCGATCAGGGGCGTCATCATCACGCCCATCTCGCCTTCATCTTCGATCGGCACGCGCATGGATCGCTCCGCCCGGGATCGTTACTTCAAAGCCGGCGCCTCGACACGGGCGTCAATGGCCCGATCCTGCTCATGGTTCAGCACCGCGCCGGCGACGGCTGGGTCCTTCTTCAGGTAAAGCGCCGTGATCACGCTCTCCAGCGCCACCTCCACACGCGAGGCGATGGCTGTCACGCGGTTTCTGAAGAAGAAGTACAGCGTGACCGCCGGGATCGCGATGATCAGGCCGGCAGCCGTCGTGATCAGCGCCAGCGAGATCGAGTGCGACAGAATCGTCGCGCCGCCTTCGTCGCCATAGATGCTGACCAGCTCGAACGCCTCGATCATGCCGATGATCGTCCCCAGCAGCCCCAGCAGCGGCGCCAGCGAGGCGATCACCGACAGCGGATAGATGCTGGCCATCAGGTCGCGGATGTCGCGCGCGGCGATATCACTGGCGCCGGCATTAACCTGCTCCATGTCGTTGCGCCGATGCTCGATGACGAAGCGAAGCGCGTTGGCCAGCGTCGACGGCTGACGCTCGCACGCCTCCAGCGCCGCCGCCACGTCGCCGCGCAGCAGCGCCCGCCGCACGGCTGAATCCAGCCCCTCCGGCGCAAACCGCCCGACGCGCACCGTAAACAGCCGCAGCACCGTGAGCACAACCAACACAACCGACAGCAGGTACAGCGGGTACATCCACGCGCCGCCGTCTTTCAGCTTCTGGCCCCAGTCGACCGAGAGCTGCTCGCCCTGGACATCGCTGTGCAGGACTACTGTGCCCGACTCGGTGGATCCGCTCGATTCCGACCCCGCGGCTGCGGTCTCGATCTCGTCCACATCGACCTTCTCCGCCACCTGCGCCGGCAGGATTGGAGCCGCCGTTGCGATCTCTCCGTCCTCGCCGAAAATCGCGACCAACTCCTCCATCCGTCGCGATGGCGGCATCTGCTGCAGCGCAGCCATCGTCTGGCCCAGGTAGATGCGATCGATACCCCAGTCCCGGCCGCCAGTCGCGCGGAACCGCAGCCCCGTGATCGTGAAGTCGCCAAAATCGTTCCACAGGTCGCGCGTCACCTCCATCCAGCGACCCGGCGCCGAATCCGCCAGCCGCAGGGCCTTGCCGTCCACTGGATCGCCCGGCCCGGCGTCATAGCGATAACCGAAGATCTCGCCCCGCCGCCGCTGACCGTCCTGCGCCGGGTCCCGCTGGATCTCCAGCGCAATCTGCCCGCCACCCCACTTCACCCAGGCAAATGACAGATAGCGAACCTCGCCGGGGCCTGGGTTCTGACGGACGGGAATCGACAGCCCGCTGATCGTCAGCTCACCCTCGCGCCAGCGGAAATGCACCCAGTGCTTGCCGGCATATCCCCCGGTGTCGCGCACAAGCTGATTGAGATGCTCAGCCTTCGGCGTCTGCCACTGGGCAGACGGCATCAGTTGTTCATCGAAGATCTCGATCAAATCCGTCGGCTTGGTCGCTGTCTCCAGGCCGACCAGTTGCTGGGCAAGCAGCAGGCTCAGCAGCAGACCGCCGCCAAGCGCCAGGGTGTGTCCAAGACCAAATCGCCAGCCGCTAGACGCTGCAAGGAAAGGACGCATGGATTTCCCGTTGAAGAACGCCTGCACGTGGCGAGCAACGCTTCGCCACACAAAACACCTTACCCCTCCCCCGATCGTGGGCACAACTGCGCAGCCCGCCGATGACAGGCCTGTGCAGCCGGTCAACCGGGAAGGATCCTTACGGCCAACATCCGTCGCTTCCCAACGGTTGACCACGGCTGCACAGTTCCTCTCACTGCGACGCGAACAGCGGAGGTCAGTCGATCTCGACGTAGTTCGCCATCCGCTCGACGTCCTCGGGATCGCAGTAGTACTGGTTGGCCTGCTTCAGCTCGTCGTGCGCACGCTTGGCCTGCTGGAGCGTCTCAGCCCGAACCCACTGCACCGATCCGTCGATCGATCCGACCGAGCCGCCGCCGTCATGACGGTTGGGGATGCCTTCGGTGGCATAGTTCGACCCGTCATGCCAGTGGCTGTCCTCGCGAATCTCCAGGAAGATCACCGCTCGCGGCGCCCGCTTGAACCTGGTGATCTTGTACTGCCGATTCGTGTTGCTGCTGACCTCGCCGTTCATCAGGTAGCTGGTCAGGTTGCGGATCGGGTAGTTCTGGATGTCGAACGGCCCGACATCCGCCGGACAGTGATAGACTTCCTTGGTCTGCAGATACGGCCAAAGCTGCCCGGTCATCACGCCCTTGTCCTCGTTCTTGTTCCGCGCGTTGACCGACGCGGGCAAGCCGTTGGGAAGCGTGTACAGCCATCCGGGCATGAGGTTCGTACCCCAGTTCGGACCCGGCAGGTAGCCATCGTTGTCATTCACGTAGTTGAGCGTTGCCGTGATGATCTGGCGCATGTTCGACATGCACCCCACACGGTTGGCAGCATCCCGCGCCTTCTTCAGCGACGGCAGCAGAATAGCTATGAGAACGGCGATAATGCCGATCACCACCAGAAGCTCAACCAGGGTGAACGCCCGGCGGCGGATGGGAACATTGTGCCTCATGACAACCTCGAGTCTGATGCGTGCGTATGCGCACTTGACCAACGTCTTTCGCCATCACTGCACCGTGCGGCGACGGCGCAGTGCCGCGATGCCGCAAAGGCCCAGCAGTGACAGTCCCGTCGGCTCGGGAATACCAATCAGAACATCCGAGTACCGGATGAAGGCCGACGACGAGCTGTCGATGAAAGTCACATCCAGCGAAGCGTACGTGTTCGCGGGGACGACGACGTGCAGGATGTCCACCGACGGGCGGCGCAAGTAGCCCGGAAACGACACCTGCGCCTCCAGGCCGGTGAAGTACAGCTCACCCATGCCGGCAACGCCGCCGTACGACTCAAACGGGCTCGGACCGGGAAGATTCGCCCCCGTCGGATTCGTCGCGTCGTTCGTCTCCACCACGCCAAATCCCGGGCTCTGCAGCATCGAATCCGTGTCCAGCAGCAGGTGCGTGTCCAACGCATCCCATGCCGGGTTCCAGAACGGGCCGGTGAGATTGGACGCCTTCGGCGTACTCGCAGCTGCGCCGGCGATCGCGTTCGCCCAGACCTGGTGCACATCACTCAGGTGCAGGCTGGCGACGGACCCGACCGTGAGCCCCTCCGTACCAACCGCCGTGACGATGAATGCCTGCAGGCCAGGCGCCGGATCCGCCACCTGCCGTACGTCGATGATCACGCCCGCATCGGCTGCTGCAGGTAACGACGCCATTGCCGCCGCTCCCAGAAGTGTCGCCAGTTTCTGCCTCATTGTTCCGCTCTCCTTTCTGACCAGATCTTCCTCCGCACACCATCCCCCCGATGATTTCACACACGCCGGCGATGCCGACGACCCAGCGCCAGCCCGGCGAAGGCGAGCAGCGACAGGCTTGCCGGCTCAGGCACCGTCAGTCCCATCGCACGCACCGCATCGGCGAACGACAGGGCCGACGGCTGCGCCACGCCCGCCTGCCAGTTGGAGCTCAGCAGGTCCAGGTCCAGGCCGTTGATGACACCGTCGTAGTTCAGGTCACCCAGGCTCCAGATGCCGGACGTGGACAGCCAGTTGGAGCCGAGGATGTTCAGGTCCAGACCATCGACCACGCCGTCCAGGTTCACGTCGCCGTAGTAGGCAAACGCCACCGTCATCGTCGTGCCGTCGTCGGCCCAGCCGAGGCCCTGCGAGGCATTGGCCAGCGACGAGTGCAGCTTGCCGGCGGTGAAGCCCGTGGCGTAGCTGTCACGCAGCCAGTTGAGGACCTCCGTCGTAACGGCCGGCTGACCGCCATGGTTGATCGCCAGGCTGCCGTTGGTCAGATCGACCGAACCGCTGCCGTTGAGCGTCAGGCTGTTGACGCGAACCGCGCTGCTCAGGCCGGGTTCGACCTGGGCCAGAGCGCCATCCGCCACCGTCAGCCCGCGCCCGGCAAGGGCATTGGCATGGCCCATCACCAGCGTGCCCGCGTTGACGTGCGTGCCGCCGTTGTGGCTGTTGTTGCCGCCCAGCCGCAGCGTACCGGCGCCCGTCTTGATCACGCCGCTGCTGCCGCCGCTGATGTTGCCGCTCAGGTCGAGCGTGCTGTTGGCGGCGATGTCCACCGGCAGCCGCGAGCCCCGGATCGTCACCGGCGCCGAGAACAGCGACTGCACACCGCTGGCCGTCGTCACGATGCCCGCGTTCGAGCCGCTGGCATCGACGTCGAAGTGGATGCTGCCGCCGCTGATCGTCCGGACCGTGCCGCCGTTCAGCGTGAACTTCGTGCGATAACCCTGGTTGCCGCCGGTGCCGATCTCGAACACACCGCCGGAGTTGACGATCACTTCCGCGACATGCACGCCCTCGTTGTAGCCGATCGCATCGCCGGCCATCGTGCGGACCGTGCCGCCGTCGTTGATCGTGATCGTCCCGCCGACCGTGCCCGTCCCGCCGCCGACACCCAGGCCCAGCACGCCGCCGTTCACGACCGTGCCGCCCGTGTGATTGCTGCGGCCACGCAGCACCAGCGTGCCATCGCCAGCCTTCGTCAGCGTGGCGCTGCCGCCGTTGATCTGGCCGCCGACCGTCAACGTCCCGGCTTCGACCGTGATCGTCCGCGAGCCGCCCAGCGTCACCGCGCCGGTGCCCGTGTTCAGGTCATGCGTGCCGGCGAACGTGAAGTCATCGTTCCAGATGTGCGACGACACACCCAGCACCAGCGTCGAGCCGCCTTCGCCCGGATCGACCACGTTGTCCAGGGTCTTGGCTGAACCGGGTTCGATCACCAGCGGGCCCGTGCCCAGCGCCGAGGCATGACCGACATTCAGCCGACCGCCGCTGAAGACCGTTCCGCCCGCATGCGTGTTGGCTGCGTTGATCGTCACCGTGCCGGTGCCCGACTTCGAGATCGATCCCGACGCGATGCCGTTGCCATTGAGCGTGTACGACACCGCCGTCGAGTTCTCGAACGAGACATGGCCCGGAACGACCGGATCACCCGAGATGTTCACCGTCACCGCGCCGTCCAGATCGACATCGCCGGCGTCGTTGAACACCACCTGGTCATGCACCAGGAAGTCGGTCGGAGCGTTGTCCGACGTCTGCTTCCAGTTCTTCTGCGTGCCGCTCAGGCCGACCTGCCAGTCCTCGCTGTCCAGGCCCGTCCAGTAGATCGACGTGCCATTGCCGATCGCCAGGGCGATCGACGAGCCGGTCGTGACGATGCTCGACTCGGTGCGAGCCGACAGACCCGTGACCTGGCCGATCGTGAACGCCGAGGCGTTGCCGCTCAGGCTGTTGAACTTGATCAGGTCGTAGTTGGTGTTGAACGCCAGCTCGCCCTGAACATCGAGGCCCACCACGACCGACCCGGCGCCGCCGTTGGCCGTCAGGCTGTTGGTCACAACCGGTGCGCCGAAGATCGTGTTGAAGGCAAGGTCAAGTGACGCAGCACCTTCGAACGTCAGCGAACCGATCGTCAAGGCTTCGCCCGTCGCGGTGTTGGCGATCACGTTGCTGGCTGAATCCGCCACCGTGATCGAGTTGAACGAGCCCTTGCCGGAGATCGAACCCGACTGCAGGTTCACCGGCGGCTGGACGCCAGCCGAGCTGGCCAGCACCAGCGAGCCGCCGCCGTCGATGTTGACCCGGCTGCTGCTGTTGATCGTGCCCGAGCCGCTGAGCACCAGATTGCCGCCCAGGATGTTGGTGGCGCCGGTGTAGCTGTTGCTCGAGCTGCTGAACGTCACGGTGTTCGGACCCATGATGGTCATGGATCCCGACGCGCTGCCGTTGTCGATCAGCGGACCGCCGACGTTGATCGGCGCCGATGCCGCGATCAGCAGCAGTTCGTTGGAGGAACCAGCACGTGTACCGGCGCCGTTCAGGTTCACCGCGCCCGTGCCGGCAGCCATGATCGCATTGGCGGTCAGGCGACCGTTGCCGGTGTTCGTGTAGGTGACGGTCCCGGTGTTGAGGAACCGCAGCGTGTTCACCGACGGCGTGGCGTTGGTGTTCGACGTACCGCTGGCCAGCGTCACGTCATAGTTCGAGCTCGAGCTGACGGTCTGGCCCTGGATCGTCTCCATGACGATCGCGTCGGTGTACGGAACGATGTTGCCGTCGCGGATCCCCGCGAAGGTGTAACCGCCGGCAGCGCCCGGCGCGGCATCGCCCTCGCCGCGGACGATCGCCCACGGACCCAGCAGGCCGTTGGTCGCCGTGTTGCTCGTGCGGACGCCGTTGCTCGCATTCTGCTCGCCTTCCGGCAGCGTGAAGACCACGGCGCTGGCCGGCCGACGCGAGATCGCGCCAAGATCGAGCACCGCACTGCCCGCCTCGCCGCTGGCGACGTTGACGCGCGTCAGCCCACCGACGGTCGTCGAGGCGACCGCCTGGCTGCTGAGCGAACCGTCGCGACCGGTCATGTTCAGCGTGCCGCTGTTGACCGTAAGCGAGCCGGCGCTGTTGAGGATGTTGGACGTCGGCGCCGTGGGGGCGGCGAAGTCCAGATTGAGCTCGGCGGCGCGGTTTACCGTGACCGACGAGGCGGCGCTGTTGTCGCCCGCCAGCGTCAGGACACCACCATTGACGGTGATCGCGCCCGTGCGCGTGCTGTTGTTGGACGCCAGGGTCACCGCGCCCGAGCCATTCTTGACCAGCTCGCCCGCGCCGCTCAGGCCGTACGGACCGCTGATTGTGTAGTCTTTGGCGTTGTTGTTGAACGTCACGCTCGTCGGGCTGACGTTCTCCACGCTGATGTTGACGGTCGTCGTCGAAGCGCGGTCATCGAAGACGACGTAGTCGCCCGCCATGTAGTCCGTGGTGTTGCCGGGCGAGGTCGCCAGCTCCCAGTTCTTGGGATTGGCCAGCGTCGCGGTCGACCACTCGCCGCTGACGCCACCGGTCCACGCCACCGCCCCGCCGACAAAGTTAATGGCCAGCGTGTTGCCGTTCATGAAGAACGTCGACTGGGCCTGAGCGCGGGCGTTGGGCAGATAGAAGTCCGCCAGGCTGCCTGAGAAGCTGTCATAGCTGACCAGGTGGTAGGTCTGGCCGCTGGTCATGTTGTAGACAGGCAGAACAACCGCGATGCTGCCCGGCCCGCCCAGGAGCGTCAGCGTGCCGTTGACGTCCAGCGGAGCGGCTACGGCCGTGCCGGGAGCCGACGGCGTCAGCGACAGCGTGCCGGCGCCCAGGAACGTCAGGTTGCCCGTCGTCAGCGTGCCGGTGCCGCCGTCGCCATTGGCGATGACGCCGCCCGTACCCGCGCCGACGGTCACATTGCCCACCGTGCCCGTGCCGTCGAGCATGCCCTGCGTCACGGTAATTCCCGGCAGCGCGTTGGTGCCGTTGTGGACGAAGCGGGCGCCCGCGCCGTCGATCACGATGCCGCTGCTGGCCAGCGAGCCGGTCACCTTCAGCGTGCCGCCGGTCACGGTCGTCACACCGGTATAGGTGTTCGCGCCGGCGAGCGTCAGCGAGCCCTCGCCCTGCTTGGTCAAACCGCCGCCAGCCGCCAGCAGCGGCTGGGCGATCGTCACGTCAAAGCCGTTGGAGTCGATGATCGCCCCGCCAGCCTTCACGTTGGCCTGCGTCAGGCCCTGCATCCAGGCTTCGTTGTTGCGGGCTGCGACCAGCACACCGCCGTTGAAATTGAAGATCGACTGCGAACCGTCGGTCGCGTTCCGCTGGATCTGCGGAACCGTCAGCGTGCCGCCGTCGAGGTTGTAGGTGAAGACGGGGTTGTCATAGACGCCATCCATGCCCGGATTGGCGTCGATGCCGAGGATCAGCGCGCCGTTACCTCCGATGGACGAACCACCGTCGCCATAGAACGTCACCGAGCCACCGGTCTGGTTGATCGTGCCGTCGAAACTGCCACTGAACCCATCGCTCGAGCCGAAGCCCATGGCGATGTTCGAGTTGTTCAGCAGCTTCAGGTGACCCGTGCCGCTGATGTTGATGACACCCTCGCCGCCGGTGCCGCGGCCGACCTCGATGCGGTTGGCATGCAGGCGGAACTCACCGCCGCTGATGTCGAGCACGCCGGTCGGCAGCGTTTCGCCGTCATACGTGGAGCCGGCGCCGAGCACGACATAGCTGTAGGCGTTCACGACGCCGCCGGTCTGGACGATCGTGCCGGTCGAAGCCGTCGGATCTTCGTCATTCCCCGTTCCCTGGGCGGCGTAAATCGTGGCGGCGTTGAGCGTGCCGCCGGAGATCCGCAGCGTGGCGTTGTCGCCCGCCTGCGAGCCGACGTACACGTTCGCGCCGCTGGTACCGGTCACGCCTCCGGCAATCTCCAGCTCGCCGTCGTTGCGGACGGTCGTCGAGCCGGTGTAGGTGTTGTTGCCGCGGAGGACCAACTTGCCGTCGCCGATCATAGCCAGGCGGCTGCCGCCGCTGATGTTGCCGCTGACGGTCAGCGTGCCTTCGGCGTTCACAACCCTGTCACCAGCCAGCGTGATGTTGCCGGGTCCCATGTCCAAGTCGTTGGACCCGGCGAACGTGAAGTCGGCCTGCCATATCTGCGGACCGCCGTTGAGCGTCAGCGGCGCGCCGCTGGTGTTGTCGATGACCGTGTCGCCCGTTCCGGCGATGGTCAGCGGACCGCTACCCAGCGCGCCGGCATTGCTGATATTCAGCCGGCCATCGCTGACGAGCGTGCCGCCGGTGTGCGCGTTGGCGTTGTTGAGCGTGAGGCTGGCGCCCTCGTTCACGCGGATCGACGCCGGCAGCGGGCTGCCAGGGTCATCCTTGATCGCGCCGCCGTTAAAGACGTAGTTGCCGCTGACGATGTCCACCTGCATCGGCGCCACGCCGCCAGCCGCGATGTTGACCGTCTGCGTCGCGGCGGTGTTGTCGAAGATGACGTTGTCGCCGTCGAGGAAGGTCGTCGGCCCGCTGGGAACGGTCCAGTTGGTCGTCGCATAGTCCCACGTGCCGCTGACATTGCCGACCCACACCGGATTCGCGCCGGTGATCTGCAGCGCGATCGCGCTGCCGGTATCAACCAGCGACGCGCTCTGGCGAACCGAAAGCACCGCACCGCTGAGGATCGGATCGGCAAACGCGCCCAGGCCCAGCCCGGACAGGCTGCCGTAATCGATGATCGTGTACAGCCCCGAGTTCCAGGAGGTATCGGAGTTGAAGATGTTCAGCGTGATCGAGTCGGCGAGGTTGCTGGTCGTCAGCGTCCCCGAGCCGAGATCGAACGCCGCAGCCATCGAAGAGTTGATCGTCATGTTCAGCGTGGCTGCGCCCTGGAAGGTCATCGAGGTGAGGCTCTTGGCGCCCGACGTCGTAACCGACGTGCCGTCGCCCAGCACCAGGCCGCTGTTGGAGATCGAGCCATTGAGGATCAGCGCGCCTTCGCTGATCGTGGTCGCGCCCCTGTAGGTGTTTGCGCCGCCGACCGTGAGCGTGCCGGCGCCGATCTTCGTCAGCCCGCCGTTGCCGCTGTCCAGCAGCGGTACGTTGATGCCGATGTCATAGCCGTCGGTGTCGAGCGTGACGCCGCCATCCTTCACATACACCCACAGCGAGGCGGAGTTCTGCGCCTGGATGAAGTTGGCCTCGTTGCGCATCGCGCGGATCGTGCCGCCCTGGAGGTTCAGCGTGCCGGTGGCGCCGCTGCCGCCGTTGCCGGCGACGATCTTCGGCGTGATCAGCGTCCCGCCGAGGTTGAGCACACCGACCGCCCCACTCTGGCGCGCCAGGCTCAGCCCGTTGCTGACGCTGGCATTTTCCACATGCACCGTGCCGCCAGATTCGATGTTCAGCGTCACCGTGCCGGAGGAGCTGGAACCCGAACCGCCAGCCACCGTGATCGGCGCGCCGTTGTTGTTGCTGCCGCTGGAAGCCGCAGACAGCAGGCCGCCATTCTTCACGTTGAACGTGACGCTATTGATGTCGTATTCGCCGATGCGGATGCCGTCGCTGCCGACGGTGTTGGTCACCGTGCCGTAGAGGTTGACCGTGCCGTCGCCGGTAAAGCGGATGCCGCCGTTGCCGGTGCCGTTGTCGCGCATGAGCGTGGCGCCGGGGTTGATGTTGAGCACGGCGCCGGATTCCAGATGGATCTGCGACGAGTAGCTGCTATTGGCACCGTTGACTTTGACGAGGGTGTTGTCACCTTCGGCGCCCGTGCCGATGTTGAACGTCTTTCCGGCGGCGATGAAGATCTGCGAGGCAGCCGGCGTATACGTGCCCGAACCGGTGCTGGCTGTATATCGAAGCGTGAGGAAATCATCCGGCGTGCCGGTCAGCGTGTAGCCGCTGGCCTGCACGTTCAGGTTGTTGAGTTGGATGCCAGGCGTGAGCGTGATGAGGTAATCACCGTCGTCGCCGCCGAGGATGGCCATATGGCTGTTGCCGCCCGGCCAGGCGATGAGATCGACGCCGTTCTGCGTCCAGTAGTTGTCGACGCCCCATGTGCCGCTGCCGGCTTGGTACCCCTCCTCCGTGCTGGTGTCCCACCAGTAATCGGCTGCCGAAGCGAGTCGCGTGCTCAGCGGCAACAACCCCACCGCCGCTGCGAGTGCCAATCGTGTTTTTTCCGGAAGCCGCTTCGCCCGTACCCGCCTGCTCTCGCTGACAGCGCTCATCTTGTCCTCCGCACAGGAATGGAGCTCTCAGGTGAACTATTGACTTGCGAGTGTAAAACTACCCTCACCCCGGGCATTGTCAAGGGAAAAATCCGAGCAGTTTTTCCGGTTATATCCGGGAAATCACCGCCATGGCTTGGTAAATCAGTTGTAATCCATTTGCTCGCAGCAGATTACGGCAATATCAGTGCCGCAGGCCCGATAATGCCCTTAGAAACCGGCCTGGGCGGGAACAAGGCAGATTCAACAGGACGCGAGAAAAAGACGTTACCGAAGTGAAAACAACAGGTTACAGATAACATCCAGAAGATTTCTCACAAACGAACGTTTGAGCATGTTGGTGGTCTGCTGGTCGTTTTCGCGGCATGGGTGGCCGAGCCTTTTCCCGGAATCGACAGCAAGATCCCGCATGGCCTCTCCCGGCCCTCAACCGCGGGAAAACAGGACACATCTTCCGCGTTGTTGTAGATGCAGCCGATCGGTGTGAAAAGGCTACGCCCGGTGGGCAGGCTCAGCATGGCTTCGCGATGATGACGGCAGGCGCGGGGCAACCAGGATTCGCGCAGGCGGCGCGCCCAGATCTTCGATGCGATGCGAGATCTGCATCACCGCTCGCGCAGCGATGTCATCCGGACGCAGATCGATCGACACCGGCCGAGGATGCAGCGTCGACAGCCGCACGTTCTCGTTGTCGCACGAGATCACGACAACATCCCTGCCCAGGCGAACGCTGTGGCGCGACAGCGCCCGGTACACCTCGACGGTTTCCTCGTCGCGCGGGATGAACACGCCCACGCGCCCGCGGCGGGTCGCGACCAGCCGGCTGGCCAATTCCTCCACATCGTCGACCTGCATCGTCCGGGCGCCCAGCAGATGCGGCGACAGCGGCTCATCTGCACACACCAGCGCGCGAACCGGCTTGCCGAGCAGTGCAGCCGTCGCGAGGAATGCCTGGCCGCGCAGGTAGTTGATGTCCCACGTGCCGCGGCAGGTCAGGAAGACCATCTCATCGACCTTCTGCTCAGCCAGGTACTCGGCTGCGAGCTGCCCGACGGCGGAGTGATCGACCGTCACATGATCGATCGGCGAAGGCGCGAGCTGTGCGCCCATCACGCGGACGCTCGGCACCTGGTGATGGATGGCCAGCAGCTCCTCGTCCGAAACGCCCCCACCGACGAACAGCAATGCGCCGTCCACTTTCTGTTGGCAGATCTGAGCGGCGATCTGCTGGGCCGGCTGGATGTCCGCCAGCATGACGCGAAAGTCATGTTTCTTCGCGGCGCGGGTCAGCTCCGCCACGATGCGCGCCATGACCGGCACCTGGAACCAGGCGCGATGCCCCTGGCCGACGCTGAGAATCGCCAATACCGAATCGCGCTCGCGCTTGCGGCGAGCGGTCATTCGCACAGGGAGCTTCAGTTCCTCGAGCGCACGGCGAACGCGGCCAGCCAGCTCCGGACGAACCGGCTTGCTGTTGTTGATCACTCTGGAGACCGTGGCGACAGACACCCCGGCCTTTGCCGCGATTCTCACGATCGACATTCCCACTCCGTGGCTCGATGCAGGGTTATGGCCTTTTCGTGTCTCCCGGCCAGTTCGGCTGCCAATGCAGTTCCATCCTTCCGTTCTTCCAGCGGATAGGCAGCCAGACATATCCGCTGGTGGCCAGCGCCGGCGGCCGCCAGACGTCGAACATCGCCACCGGCTCGTGTGTCGCCGGGCCCTGCGGGATGATGAAGGTGCTCTGACCGCCGAAGGTCAGGTCGGCGTTCTCGCCCACGCACGGGTTGCCCAGCTCCTCCCACGGCCCCATGAACGTCTCCGCCACCGCCGAGCGCGCGGCATTGGGCTTCCAGCCGGTGCAGCCGGAGGCGATCATCCAGTAGCGGCCCTCGTGGCGCACGAAGGCGAAGGCCTCCATGTAGCGGCCGGGAAACGCCTTGCAGAAATCTCCGCTGACGTTCAGGTAGTCGTCGGTCAGGCGGGAGATCATCGTGTTGGCGTTCTCGTCGCTGGCGCCGATGTGATAGGCCTGGCCGTTGACATCGAGGAAGAGCGTCTGATCGCGGCTCATGAAGCCGTTGGGCCGCAGGCTGTGCAGATAGCGGAACGGCCCGGCTGGGCTGTCCGCCACGGCGACACCGGCGCGGGCGTAGGAATAATCCGGGCTGTCGACATGCAGCCACATGACAAACTGCTTCGTGCCCGGGTTGTAGATCACCTTGGGGCGCTCGATGACGCGGTGGATATGCAGATCGTGGGTCGGATCATCCACCGCCGGCAGGACGACGCCGACGTGCGTCCAGTTCACCAGATCCGTCGAGCTGTAGCAGCTCACGCCGACGTTCCGCCGCTTGCGCTGGCCGTCAGTGTCGAGGGGGTAGCCGCTGCGGTCTTCGCCATACCAGTAGTAGACGCCATCGTGCAGCAGGATGCCGCCGCCGTGGGCCTGGATCGATTGGCCGGCCTGATCGCGCCAGCATTCGCCATTCTCGTGCATCTTCACCTGTTCGATGGTCGAAAGACTCATGAATGTTCGCCCTAATGCCGTTGTGTGCGGGTACTTCCCGGCTGCCCTGCCATGGCGGCCGATCACTGCGATCCGGAACCGGCCCGCATCTGATAGAGCCTGTCGGCGATGCGGCGATTGGTCTGAATCAGTTCGAAGTTGGGCGTATCGGTGATGTTGACGAAGCCGCGGAGGACGGCTTCGCCGTCCGGCCGGCCGGAGATCGGCTGATCGCGATACTGGAAAAAGTGCGCGCCCACCATGTTGGGATGGCGAATCGCCGACTCCAGGTACTTCACGATCATCTGGGCACGCTGCTGCGGCGTCTGGACATTCTTGTCCTTGCCGCGGAACGGCGTCTGCTGCGGATCGGAATCGATCCCCCACTCGGTGCTCATGATGGGCAGATCCAGCTCGTTGTACTGGTTGACGCGCCCGTGCGGGGGGTTGTCGTAGATGTTGTAGCTGATGACATCACAATACTTGCTGGCCAATCGGACGACTTCCTTGTCGATGTGACCGTGGAAGCGCACGCCCAGGTACATGATGTTGGGCGCGACGCTCTTGACGGCATCGCGGCAGACCGAGAAGTACCGCTCGGCGAATCGCATGCCGAAGTCGCCGCAGTCCTCGAGGACCTTGGGGTTCTTCATATCCGGCGCCTCGCGGTGGCTGGCGAGGGCTTCCCATGACGCGTGCTGCGTGCCCCAGGCTTCGTTGAGGCGGGCGATGTTGCCGTACTTTTCCCGGAGCTGGCGGATGAACTCGATCTTGGCGTGGCGCTCGGGCGGGTTCTTGAGCGTTTCCTCGCCGATGGCGGCTGCGCGCGGCCGCCAGCCCCACCACCGCTCGTTGTCGATGAAGTAGCCGATGTTCCAGGGATCCTCGCTGGTCCGGCCGCGCTCTTTTTCCATGCGTGCGCGCACCGCCGGCTCCCAGGCGGGGTCGTAGACGTCGGGCATGCGGTAGTGGATCAGCGGCGCGCCGTAGTGGATCGCGACAACATATGGCGTGCGGCGCATCTCGTAGATCTCGCTGTCAGACCAGTTGCCGATCGTGTTGAAGCCCCAGCTTCGCATGCGCTGATGCGAGAGCGCGGCGACCTTCTGGCGGTAGTCTTCGCCATACTTGCGAAGCAGATTGGCTGCGGCAAAGTCGAAGCCGACCCACTGCCGCTCCTGGTAGTAACGATAGGTCGCCCCCTTGCCCCGTCGATAGAATCTGCCGAACAGCGGATCATCGCGCAACGGCAGCTTCTCGAACCAGTGCTCGCGATCGGTGATCGGCGAAATGTCGCCGCCGTAGCCGACGCCCGTCGGCCCGTGCGACCAGAACAGACTGCCGCTTGGATCGACCAGCCACCACTTGCCGTCATGCTTGGTGGCGTAGAAATGTCCCGTGGCCTTCAGCCTGGGGCCATTGGCCCAGCCGCCGTATTCGTTCCAGTCGGCTGGACCGGGCAGATGCTCGTATTCGCGGGCTTCCTGATCGCGGAGGCGGGCGAAGTCTTCGTTGGAGTAGACCTTCCCCGGCCAGTCGCTGTGGATGTACTGGCCGAACTCATCGACAAACGGGAAGAACGGCACGGGAGCGGGCTTGCCCTCGCCGACAAGGCGGATCTGCCCCACCTGCAGCTTCTGCCCGGCTTGCGGGGCATCCATGCGGATGGTCAGGCGGACGAGCTTCGCGGGATCGACGGTGTTGGCTCGGACATCGATCCGCTCGGTGTACATGTAGAACTGGCGGAAGACCTCGTAGCCGGGATCTTCCGGGCGGCGGACCAGGCGCAGGAGCATTTCATCGCGCTGGCCCGGCAGCAGGACGATGGCGCTTTCGCAGGCATCGGTCATGCCCTCGGCGCCGGGGTTCTCGGCTCGCGCGCGGACGGTGATCGGCGACGAGCCGGGATTGTGCAATTCGATTGAAACGGCGGCGTAGGCCGACCAGTCCCAGGCGTCCGAAGCGGGGCGGAAATGGACACCCGAAGCCCGAGCGGCGCTAGCCGCCTGGATGGTCAGCAGCCCGTCGCCGGTGGAGACGGCTGCATTGATCGTTTCCAACGGACCGCGCGCGGCATCGATCGCCGGGCTGGTCTGAGCGCCAGCCGGGCGAGCGCCTGCGATCACCAATGCGAGTACGGCAACTATCAGATGGCACTGCCGTTTCACAGCTCGTCCCTCATCAAGCGTCCTGAGCGCCAGCGCCTCGACACTGTGCGGCTGGAGCCTCTGGCGTAAAGACTGACCGCGATTATGCCGCGGGATGGGAAAAGTTCAAGAAAATACGCCGGAAAATACAAGACAAATTTCCGATTTTGCCAGAAATGGTGTGCGATGGTTGACGCGCAGCGTGATCTGCGGACCCGCCCCGCTGGTGGGAGGCGGGCCCTCATCCGGAATATAAGTGCTGCTGAGAATGGCGGTTACGCGTCCCGCGGCTCGTTCAGGATCGGATCGCGCAGGCCGGCGATCGGCTGGGGCTCGGCCGCGTCCATGTCGAAGATGACGATCTCGTTTTGTCCGGACCGCAACCAGCAGCCGGGGCAGAAGAGCGTCTGCTGGGGCCCGATCGACCAGAATCGGCCGAGGTTGTGGCCATTCACCCAGACCATCCCTTTGCCCCAGGCCCGCATGTCCAGGAAGGTGTCGCCGACTTCGGTCAGCTCGACCGTCGCCCGGTAAAACGCCGGCCCGACCGGTTCGGCTGACCCTGCCTGCACCGGCGTGTACCGCAGTGTCGGGAGCATCCGATCGGATGGGAACGGGAAGACTTCCCAGTCCATCAGCGTCATGCCGGTCAGCTCGACATGGCAGGTAATGCCCTTGCGGTCGGCAAGGAACGGCCCGAAGTTCACGCGGCCGAGCGTGTCGACGACGATCTCGAGGATGGCTCGATCCATCGGGATGTCGTCCAGGCGGACGCGGTCCTGTTTCAGGCGGCGGTCGAGCGTTGCGAGATGCCGGCCGTTGAGGCGGACATGCGCATAGTCGTGCACATCGCGGATGATCAGCTCTCCCGGCGGCAGGCCGGTGATGTCGGTGCGATAGACGATGACGCCGTAGTCCTGGCCGTAATGCTCCATCGGCCGGGGTTGGACATCCCGGATCGGCTTGGGCAGATGCTCCAGCAGCGCCGCGCGCTCGGTCGGGCGGAATGGCGGGATCTCGATCATCGGCTGCGGCGCCGGCAGCTCAGGCAGCGGCTGATCGGCCAGTGGCTGCAGTAACTCGCGGACGGCATGGAACTTGCGCGTCGGCCGCCCCGCTTCATCCAGGCAGGCCCAGTAGTCATAGCTGCTGACGGTCGGGGCGAAGGTTTCATACGTATTGGCGCCGGCGGAATGGCCGAAGCTCGTTCCGCCGTGGAACATGTACAGGCTGAACGACGCGCCGTTCTCGACCATCCAGCGGAGGTCGTCGATGAAGGTCAGGGCGTCGCTGCCGTTGCGCGCCTTTCCCCACTGGTCGAACCATCCGCACCAGAACTCGCCGCACATCATGGGCGCATTGGGCTGATAGGCCCGCAATACCTGAAACGCGTTGGCTGCGCCCGAGCCGAAGTTGGCGACCTTGAGCGTGCCTTCGACGGCGCCGGCGCGCAGGCGGCGTTCATCCGGCCAGTCGCAGGTGAACAGCGGCACGTCATCGAAGCCGGCTTCGATGATCGTGTCGCGGACGAACTGCATGTAACGGCGATCGTTGCCGAAGGCGCCATATTCGTTCTCCACCTGCACCATCAGGATCGGCCCGCCGCGATTGACCGTCAGGCCAGCCAGCTCCTGCCCGACGCGCAGCAGATATCGCCGCGCCGCCTGCGTGTAACGCTCATCCATGCAGCGGAGGCGGATGTCTTCATGCCGCAGCAGCCATGACGGCAGGCCGCCCAGGTCCCACTCGGCACAGACATACGGCCCCGGCCGCAGCAGCACCCACAGCCCTTCTTCCTGTGCCATGCGCACGAACTCGGCTGCGTCGGCCTGCCCGTCGAAGACGAACTCGCCCGGCTGGGGCTCGTGCGCGTTCCAGAAGAGATAAGCGCAGACAGCGTTGAGCCCCATGGCTCGCGCCTTGCGCAGGCGATCCCGCCAGTACGGGCGCGGGATGCGCATGAAGTGCAGTTCGCCGCAGCGGATGGTCATCGGCTTGCCGTCGAGGCGGAAGGTTTGGGTGTCGTAGGTGAAGCGGCGCGTGGTCATGGTTCTTGCGATTTCTCCAGCAGTCGGGGTGTATGTCGAAGGTTCAGCTCCAAAGCGGAACGGGCGCGGGACACGGCTGATCCGCCAGCCGTGCACGCACGGCAACAAGGCAGCCGCAGTGCCGGCAGGTCGTGCCGTATCTCAGGTCGGGACAACTCGTACAGATCGCCAGGCGGCGGGTGCAGGTGGCATCGTCCGCCAGCTTCGCGGTGGGATGTGTCTGCAGATACTGCGACACAATCCGCTCGGCTTCGCCGGGCGCGAGGCGCACTGTCGCGCCGCAGCCTTTGCAGCCTGCAGGACGATCACCGCCGGTCTCGAAAGGATTATCCGCCATGGCAGTCGGGACGGGAAAGATCCATGGATGTGTCATACAGGGCCGGCGTGTGTCCAGCCGTCAGGCTGTTCCACAGCCAGCGGGAAGCGCCGCATGACCCCATCCGCTACTGGTCGTTGCTCATGGCGACAGCCGTTTCCGCGCTCGGATCGACCACGCGCGGCGGGATGACGATGCGTACCGGCGGCATGTCAGGCTGCTTGATTCGCGCGTGAAGTTGTCGGATAGCGTGATGGGCGATCTGCGCCGTGTTGAGGTCGATCGACGCCGGGCGAGGGTCGAGCGTCGCGAGGCGGACGGCTTCGTTATCGCAGGAAACGACAACGACCTCCTCGCCGATCCGCACGCCGCGCGCCGACAGCTCGCGATAGACCGAAACGGTGTACTCATCGCGCGGGACAAACAGCCCCAGCCGGCCGCGACGATCCGCCAGCAGGCGATCGATCAGTTCCGGCAGCTCCGTCGCCGCGACTGCGTTCGGACCGAACGCCTGGACGGCGATCCCCGGCGGCGAGCAGAGATACACCTGCACCGGCAGGCCCCGCCGCACGGCGGTTGCCACGAAGCTCTGGCCGCGAAGCAAAATCAGGTCCCAGCTTGGGTTGCAGGTCAGATACGCCATCTGCTCCACGCCCTTGCTGGCCAGGTAATCGGCAGCGACGTACCCGACGGCGGTGTTGTCGGCGGTCACATGGTCCACCGGCGAAGGCGCGATCTGCCCGCCCATCACGTGGACCAGCGGGATCTGCCGATGAATGGCGAGAATCTCGTCATGCGTGACCGCACTGTTGATGAATGCCAGCCCCCCGGCGATCTCGGAACGCCTGAGCTCGGCACTGCCGGCGGCTGGATCGCGGACCTCCGAGATCATGACGTCGCATTCCTGCTCCCGGGCGGCACGGGTCAGTTCCGCGACGACGGAAGCGATGACGGGCATCTCAAACCAGCCGCGGTACTCCTGGCCGAGGCTCATGATGGCCAGGGTCATCCGGCCGTCGCTGCTGCGAGCCCGGGACCGCCGGCGCGGTGGGCGCAGAGGAAGCTGCAGCTCCTCAGCCGCTCGGCGCACCTGCTCAACCAGCTTGGGATTGACGTTACGGCTGTTGTTGAGCACCCGCGATACGGTGGCGACCGAGACGCCTGCTTTTTCCGCAATTCTTGTGACCGACATTCATCAGCTCCCTTGGCGTACTGCGTCCCTTCACTCTACGGGAAAAGTCCGGGAAAATCGAGTAAAACCCATGGGCCGTGGGCCGTCAATGGCGTTTGGCAAAATCACGCCTGCCAGCGGATGGAGATGAAATGATTCTGGATGACCAGTTACTCACGTCGTACATCGACCAATTCAACCGGGCGGACGAGGAGACAGTTTACCAACAGATCCCGAACGCCCAGGCGGCGGCGTGGCTGGCGCGGCAGGCGCCCCTGTTCGAGTGCCCGGACCCGGCCATCCAGCAGACCTACTACTTCCGCTGGTGGGTCTACCGCAAGCACATCAAACAGACAGACGCCCGACGGCGTGATCGTGACGGAGTTTCTCCCAGCCGTCCGATGGGCGGGAAAACACAACTCCATCAACTGCGCCGCCGGCCATCATCTGTATGAAGGCCGCTGGCTGCGGCAAAGCCGCGAGGTTTTGCCGGATTACATCCGGTTCTGGTTCCGCGGCGGCAGCCCGCGCGCTTACAGCACCTGGCTGGCCGATGCGATCGTCAGCTACTGGATTACACCCTCGCCGTCGAGCTGTTGGGTGATCTGGTCGCCAATTACGAAGGCTGGGACCAGTCCAACCTGCATGAAAGCGGCCTGTTCTGGTCGGATGACAATCGCGACGGGATGGAGATTTCGATCAGCGGGCCGGGATTGCGGCCGACGCTCAACAGTTACCTGTATGCCGACGCGAAGGCGATCGCACGGATCGCGCACATGGCCGGCAAGGCGGACATCACCGATCGCTTCTCAGCCAAGGCGGACGCACTCAAGCGGCTGATCCACGAGCGCCTGTGGGACGCCGATGCCGGCTTCTTCAAGGTCATCCCGCTGAAGTCGAAGGATGATCGCGTCTCGACCTGGAACTGGCGCCAGATCGACCCGGATCACAATGCCCGCGAGGAGCTGGGGTATGTGCCGTGGTACTTCAATTTGCCCGATCCGGGGCTGGAGTCAGCCTGGGAGCAGTTGATGGATCCGCAGGGGTTTTTCGCGCCGTTCGGCCCGACCACGGCTGAGCAGCGGCATCCGCGTTTCATGTTCGAGCATCCGCACGAATGCCTGTGGAACGGGCCGTCGTGGCCGTTCGCCACGTCGCAGACGCTGATGGCGATGGCAAACTTGCTTTCGCGATACGAGCAGACTGTCGTGACGAAGGCTGACTACCTCAAGCTGCTGCAGATCTATGCCGGCTGCCATCAGCGCGTGCGTCCTGACGGCACGCGCGTCGCGTGGCTGGATGAGAATCTCGACCCGTTCACGGGCGAGTGGCTGGCGCGGCGGATTCTGGAATCCGCCGGCTGGCCGGAGCACAAAGCCGGCCGCGAACGCGGCAAGGATTACAACCATTCAACCTTCTGCGACCTGGTGATCTCGGGGCTGGTCGGTGTGCAGACGCGCGAGCCCGATGCCTTTGCCGTGCATCCGCTGGTCCCAGCCGAGGCGTGGGACTACTTCTGCCTCGATCGGCTGAGCTATCGCGGCTACGAGATGACGATCTTCTACGATCGAACGGGTACGCGATACGGCCGCGGCGCGGGCCTGCATGTCTATGCCGACGGCCAGCCGCTGGCCCACGCGCCGACGCTTGCGCCGCTGCGCGCGAAGCTGCCGGCGTGAGGCGACCATCACGTCGGCATCAGGTTGACGACGTGATACGTCTCGCCGCTGAGGGCAAGGAACAGGCTGATCAGCATCCACGCGGCGACTGCGAGCGCTTCGCCGAAGACCAGGCCGATGAACAGCGGCCTTGCCTGGCGATACAGGGTCGCCCCGCCGAAGCGGCCGATCAGGATCTTCGCGGCCCATCCCAGCAGCAGGCTGAACCAGCCGACGTCCATGTACCACGTCGTGCTGGCCAGATATCCGACCGGCAGCAGCGGCCACGCCACCCACCGCAGCGAGGCGAACTGCAGCGCAGCCGTGATCACAAAGCCGATCGACATGTGCAGCGGGCTGCTGTGTGTCCGCGGCGAGAACCGCCCGGCTGCGAATTGCTGCAGCGGCGAGGCGATCAGATCCTGCGGCCAGGTCGCCGTCGCCATCGGATTCAGCGGCGGTTGGCCATCGACGGCCAGCGGCATGGCGTAGCGGTAGTAGCAGTAGAGCGACGCCACCGCCCCAGCCACGATCCCCACCAGCACGGCCCACGCGATCAGCCCGAAAAACGCTGCCGGCCTGCCCGGCCGACCCGACGCCGTGTCCGTCAGATACTTGCCGTGCATCGCGTAGGTCAGCAGCGTCTCGCGCGTCGTCATTGTGGCGTTGATGGTGCAGATGCCGGCGAAGTAGACATCCGCGCCCGTCAGCACGCGCGGTGACAGGCCCGTGATCACGTGCAGCGGACTGGCGTACGAACGGATGAACGGCAACCCCGTCTCCGCCACGATGCGCGCCACAACCAGATGCGCCGCGAAGATGATCCCGATGAACAGCAGCGCCACCCACGTCTGCACCCCCAGCGCCACCAGCCAGACAAACATCACCGCCGGGCCGATGATGCTCAGCAGCGCCGCCCATCGCGGCACGGGCGTCATGTCCGCGGCCGTAGCAGCCGCCGGCTTGGCGGATCGCATCGGCAGCAGGCATCGCACCGTCTCCATCAGCCGATGCCGGCCGATGAACAGGATGCCACACACAAACGCCACCGTCGCCCCCAGGTGCTGATCCTGCCATGCGGAATACGGGATCTCACTCTGCATCGATCGCTGCTGGACATTCAGCAGCTCCTTGAGCAGGTAGAGCGCCCACAGGCTGAAGCTCACGCGCGACGGGATGAAGTAGCTGAATCCGATCAACGTGAAGTAGATCGAAGCCACCTTCACCGACCAGTTGAAATAGACCAGCGGCTCATTGGCAAAGACGCTCGACAGGTCGTAGCGCAGCGGCGGCGCGGGCACATATTCCGGCAGGTACTGGTTCAGCGCCACCATCGACTGGAGGACAAAGACCGCCCCGGCTGCCACCCAGAACCCCTTGCTGCGAAACAGTCGGTTAAGCGCCTTGCCGGGCTGCGGGGGTTCGATCAGGGCGAGCTGCACCTGCACCAGCGGAAACGACAGCCGCTCATTGGCGGACCACTGCGGCCCGAGGATGGCTGCCAGCGCCAGCAATGTCGCGAACATCGAACCGAAGAAGATCCCCCATCCCAGCAGCGGGATCACCCATGCGCCATACGGCACCGGCTGATCCGGCGGCAAACGGTTGTAGAACCCTTCGACGATGCTGCTGCGCGCCCCCGTCTCCATGTCGACGGGGAACAGCCATTGCGGCAATCCCAGGCGCGTAAACGCCAGCCAGAACTCGCGATTCAACTCGCCGATGTGGAACGGCGACACGAGATTGGGCAGCCAACCGCGCATCAGCCCCTGGCTGGCCACACTGCAGCCGGCCAGCAGCATCGCGATGATGACCGCCAGTTCGCTCGTGCTCAGCGCCGACCGAGGACGAAACCGATGCAGCGGCCCATTGACCAGAACGATCAGGACAAACAGCAGGATGGTCAGCGCGATCGGGAAATAGCTGCCGACCAGCACCGTGTTGTTGACGACGTAGTCGTTGTACGGCGTCACCACGCAAACGGCTGCCGAAGCCAGCGTTCCCAACACGAAGCTTCGAAACGTGATCGCCCGCTGCCGCCCGACTGGCAGGTTGGATGCCGTCGAGGGATTGCCCGCCTTCTCAGCCTGCTGCTCCATCGTCCACTGCACCTGCCTTCCACATCGCCGCCGGCGAGCCGCGCGCACCCCAGCCCCGGCTGAACGCACGCCCCCGCTTCACGCCTGTAGCGCCAGCACGATAACCGATCGCGCTGGAAGCTTCACCGTCAGCGTGCCGCGGCCCAGGCGAACATCGTCAAATGCCTGCGGCACCACGGCCTCAGGCTGCTCGAATGTGTTCATCCCATTGATGCGCGGGCCGGTGAGCACGCGCCCCGATACGCGCGACACGTCGATGCCGCGCAGGTCGCACACCAGCTCGGCTGGGGCGTCGTGGTGCAGGTTACACAGCGACAGGTGGACCGTGCCCCGGCTGTCGCGCGAGGCAGAGGCGCTGATCTGATCGAGCGTCAGCGGCTTGTCCTTGCCGCTGGTCCGCTGAGCCGGATCGGCATAGGGGGCGCACTGCACGCGCGTCGCCAGCAGGGTCGCATCCTGGTGGACCTTGAACATCCCGAAGACGTGGTACGTCGGCGTCAGCAGCATGCGACTGCCTTCGGTCAGGATCATCGCCTGCAGCACGTTCACGGTCTGCGCGATGTTGGCCATCTTCAGGCGGTCGGCATGCTGATGGAAGATGTTGAACGTCACGGCGGCGGTCACGGCGTCGCGCAGCGTGTTCTGCTGGTAGAGGAAGCCGGGATTCGTGCCCGGTTCGACATCGAACCAGTTGCCCCATTCGTCCATGATCAGGCCGATCCGCCCGGCGGGATCATGACGATCCATGATCGCCTTTGTGCGGCGGATGAAGGCATCGATGCCGACGGCCTTGTGGAGGGTGATGAACCAGTCGGCCTCGGCGAAATCGGTGGCTGAGCCCTTGTGCTGCCAGTCGCCGGGAACGGTGTAGTAATGGACGCTCAAGCCGTCCATGAACCGCCCGGCTTCGCGCAGAAGCAGGTCGTTCCAGTCATCCTCATAGCCGCAGGCGATCTTGTAGAGCCTGCCGCCGGAGTGATGCCGGCAATAGCTGGCATACTGGCGATACAGATCGGCGTAATACTGCGGCCGCATGTTGCCGCCACAGCCCCAGTTCTCGTTTCCGACGCCCCAGAACGTGATCGGCCAGGGCTCCTGCCGGCCGTTGCGGCGCCGAAGCTCAGCCATCGCGCTGTCGCCGTCGGCTGTCAGATACTCCAGCCAGTCGGCCATCTCCCGCACCGTGCCGCTGCCGACATTGCCGCAGATGTACGGCATGCAGCCGAGCTGCGCGCATAGGTCCAGAAACTCATGCGTGCCGCAGTGGTTGTTCTCGACACAGCCGCCCCAATGGACGTTGATCGTCCTCGGCCGACGCTCGCGCGGGCCGATGCCGTCCATCCAGTGATACGTGTCCGCAAAACACCCGCCCGGCCAGCGAAGATTGGGCATGTTCAGCCGCTTGAGCGCCGCGACGACGTCATTGCGGAAGCCGCGCGTGTTGGGAATCGGCGAATCCTCCCCCACCCACAGGCCATCGTAGATGCATCGCCCCAGGTGCTCGGCAAAATGGCCGTAGAGATGCCGGGAAATCTGCCCCGCCTCGAGGTCCGCGTTGAGTATCAGCTTGTTCATCACCCGCTCACGATCGAAGCAGACGCCGTCTGCGACTTGCCCAGGACCCGGAGCGGGAAAATATACAGGATAAACTTTCCGTGCAAGCGGGAAAATGATTGCGATTTTTCCAGAAGCCTTTGCGGATGCCGATTGGCGACGCAAGGATGCGTCAATCCTGCCTCAGTTTGAACAAGCCGACGCCGCCAGCCCACAACTCTTTGGTTTCCGAGTTGTAGCGGAGAACCAGCGGCTTGACGTAGGGGTTGTCACCGAGGATCGATTCCCAAGTCTGCCCGCCATCGGTCGTGCGGAAAATGCCGCCGCGGACATCGCCGCCCCACGACACCTTCGACACCCAGATCCGGTTCGGATTCTGCGGGTCGATCTCCAGGCCGACGATGGCTTCGCCGGTGCCGAAGTTGGTCAGGTGCGTCCAGGTCTGGCCGTGATCCGTGCTGCGCCACAGCTCCGTGTGACCGGCATAGACCTCGCCCGACGGACCGACTGCGAGGTTGAACACCCACTTCTCCTTGTCGAAGACGAGTTGCCATGTCTCCCCGCCGTCGTCGCTGCGATAGACGCCGCCGTTCTCGTTGCAGGCGCCCCAGTAGAGACGGCGGCTGTCGGTCGGATCGACCACCAGGCCGAAGAACATCCGCCGGCTGGTCGGCTGATTCGGCAGTTGCTGCCATGTCTTGCCGCCATCGGTCGATTTGAACACGCCTCCGCCTGCGTGATTGCGCGCCGGCTCCGGGTCACCATCGATGCCGAGATAGATGGTCTGCGGATCGTTCGGATCGACCGCCAGCGCGCGGGCGTAGCCGCGATCCCACATCACATTCACGCCAAGGCGCTGCGTCGGCAGGCCTTCACGCGCGTACGTGAACGTCTTGCCGCCATCTTCGCTGATGAGAATGCCGTTGGGCTGATCGCTCTCCCACGGCGTGACGGTGGCGATGATCCGCTCAGATCCGCTCTCGCCCGTGACCGCCACGCGCCAGTGGTGGCCGCTTCGATACTGGATGTACTTCAGCGGATACAACTGCCGCCAGCTTGCGCCGTTGTCTTCGCTGACGAGCAATCCCTCATCCATCGCGACGGCGTAAACCTTGCCCTTGTGGAAGCGGATGTCCTGGATGCAACTGATGTCGGCGCCGCGGGCTGTTTCATGGAAGGTCTGCCCGCCGTCGGTGCTCAGCCAGTTGCGCCAGTTTCCCGAGAGGGAGATTCGATCGGAATCGGTCGGGCTGACCGTCATGCAGGCAATAGCGCTGAAGCCGCCGCCGCCCTGCGGAAGCGTGGGATTGGCGGCAAAATCCGGCTGACCGCCACGCACGCGTGTCCAGGTCTGCCCGCCGTCGTCGGAGCGGAAGAAGCTGGATTCCCAGCTCCGGCGCGTGTAGGCGTAGAGGCGATTGGGATCGCGGCTGTGGAAGGCGACCTGCCTCAGGCCGCCGGCGCCCTTGAAGGCGTCAGCTCCAACGGGCATCCACGTCTCGCCGCCGTCGCGGCTGATCATGACGCCGTCGTCGCCAAAGGCGCCCGCGATGAGCTGCGGATCGTGCGGCGAGATGGCGACATGCGATGCTGGTGGCGTGCCCAGGCGCGTCCACGTCTCGCCGCCGTCACGGCTGTTGAGAATGCCGTGGAGATTGTTGCACACGAACACGACGCGCGGATCGTGTTCGGAGATGACGACACTGGCGATCATCCCCGGGCTGGTCGCAACGCGCCGGCTTGTGCGCGGAACGGTGCTGTCGGCATCGGTGTGCAGCGCGACGGCGTCGAGGTAGACGTTTCCGTCGTAGCCGCGCTCCGTTGAGCGGATGATGAAGTAGACCGCACGCACCTGATGGATGTCGGGGACCTTCGTCAGATCCATCGACACCTCGGCCCAGCCGCCGACGGTGGCATCGGCCCAGGGGCCGTCCTGCCAGGCCCATTTCTCGCCAGTCTGGAGGACAAAATGCGCCTGGAGGCGCGGAGCCCCCTCGGGCACATGGAAGCGAGCCGTGATCTTGCGGTACGACGACCAGTCAGCCCCCGGCATCTGGCCGTTGTTGAAGACGCGCGCCACGCGGCCCGCATTGCTCCAGTCCCCCCGGCCACTCTGGAACAACACCGCCAGGCTGCCCTGGCCGCTGTACGCAGCCGTCGTGCTCTGCGTGGCGTTCTTCGCGAGCTGAAAACCCTTGTACTGCGTCTGCGCCCGCCAGCCTTCGGTGTCACCTGCCGTTTCGAAATCGGCCAGTAGTGTGATCCCCTGGAGGGTGGACGCGCCGGCCGACGCGTCATCCTCCGGCTGATCGTCCGGGAGGTAGTTGATCGGCTGCCAGTTCTGACCGCCGTCGGTCGACTTGAACAACCGCCCCTTGCGGTCGCCGACATAGACAATGTCGGGATCGGTCGGATCAATCGCGACGGGCACGACGCTGCGATGCCGTTCCGGCCGGATGTCCAGCCCGCTCTGCAGCGTCTGCGGCAGGGTCACCCAGTTGGCTCCGCCGTCGGTCGTCTTCGCCATCCCGCCCATCGTCATGATGTACAGCGTGTCAGGTTGGCTTTTGGAGATGGCGATCGCGTAGACGACATAATGCGGCAGGCCATTGTTGACAAACCGCCACTGCCGGCCGCCGTCGGTGGTCTTGTACATCCCCGCGACATCTCCCCCCATATAGATGATGTCGGGGTCGACAGGATGGAACGCCGACGGCCAGAAGAACCCGCCGCCACCCCACCCGGCATGCTCCCAGTGCCACTGCACGTCCGGCTGCTCCTGCCCGGGCGCCCAGGCACAGCCGACCAGGAGCAGCACAGCCACCAGCCGCATCACCAGCCTGCGCATGGACATGAGAATCCTGCCATTTTCTGCCATGATGGTTCGCATCATTCCCTATTACCCATTCGCTCCGTGACTGTTGAAGATGCAACTGCTTTGGGTGACAGTCTGTCGGCCATCGCATCTTCAACAGCCGCCGCGCACGCTCCCGGCTCCGATCACACTCTCCCTGAGCTCTGCAGTTTCCCGCCTGCCGCAGTTCGAGACTGCGTCAAATGTCTATCGGGCCCGGTCCAGATCACCCCAAACACCCGTCGCCTCGGGATATGAGCCCTTCAGGATGTACGTATTGGGTTGGGTCTGCGCCAGAACCATGTTCTGCATAAATTGATCCGCCGGAACCCACAGCCCGGCGCCATCGCCGTAGACCACGTTCATACCTTTGCCGTGGGGGAACTGATCCACGGCGCTGCGCAGCATGCTCTCGGCGAACCACGCGCAGTTCCGCAGATCGATGCGCGTCGTGCCGTAATGGACGACGCCGACCTTCGGCCAGCCGGGCGTCGGCTTGCACGGGACGCCATCCTGATAGCGCGTCCATCGGACGACCGGACGCGTCCAGACGCCGATCGTGAAGGATCGGTTGGACCACCCGGGATAGCCGGGCAGACCCCAATTGCCCGGCGGCCAGATGTTCGTCCCATTGGCTGCGGTGCCTGCCGTGATCGTCGTGAGGCCGTTCGGCAGATCGCTGGGACACCACAGGATGTTGGGGTTCTGCAGATAGCCGGCATAGTACATCCATCCCATGCCGGTGAAGCATCCCCAGGTGAACGGCGCCGGCTGGGAGCTGCCCACCACCGGGTCCCACACCTGGTTGCTGCGGCGCATGTCGCTGATGGGGTCCCATCCCAGAGGCACGGCGCCCTGAAAGTCCTCGGCATACATGCGCGTCTCGAGATAGACCTGCCGCATGTTGCTGAGGCAGGCGACGCGCGCCGCCGCCTGGCGGGCCTTGTTCAGGCTGGGCAGAAGGATGGCGATAAGGACGGCGATGATGCCAATCACAACCAGCAGCTCCACGAGTGTGAAGCCGGCTGGCTGCTTTCGGCCCACCTTTGGTGTACCAGGATGAGGCGTCAGAAGGCTTTTCATGGTCGCCTCCAAGAGGTGACAGACTCAGCGCATCCGCCCGGCGACGGGCTGCCCCATCGCCGGGCCGGACAGAACAGGATCACGCGCGCCTGCGGCGAAGCAGCAACAATCCACCCAAAGCCAACGACGCCAGCGAAGCAGGCTCAGGCACAACCAGAACGATGGCGTTGGGATTTGCCGCCGTGCCGTCATAGTCAATCAGCCATCCGGGCTCCAATCCCGACACGCTGAAGAACTCCGTGCCAAGGATGTTCGCGGAACCCACCGGCTTATCGGCGATCACGTACTCCGAAAGCGTGGGCGCGACGGCCGAGATGTTCAGCTTTAAATTGGTCAGATCCAAAACGCCGGTGTCAGCAATCTGGATGGCGATGAAATCGCTGCCGTCGATCAGGTAGTTGATCGTCCCGCGCTCACCGGTGGTCCCACCCTCGAGCTTGCCTGTCTTGTCGATCAGGATGTTGCTCGTAGCCAGAGAACCACCATTGTCGAGCGTCAGCAATCCCGCCGTGGAAACCCAGGTGAGGCCTGTGTACGTGTTCACCGCCGTCATCGTGACCTGGGTCGGGGAGTTTCGGGTGTCTGCGGCGATGATCTTGACTGCGAGCTTCTTCTCGGCGTCAGCGTCGCTGATGGGTCCATTGACACGGAAAATTCGGGTGCGCCCGACACTGGGCGATGCGACGGAGAACGTAAGCGTCGAGGTAGTGCCCGAAGCCACGGAATCGTCCAGTTTAATCGCACCGAACGTAAGCGTTGGATTGGTTTCGTGCTTGCTGGAGGTGCCAATCGACACAAGGAACCTAGCGTCGCCAGCTATGGTCGTTTCATCGAACGCGTAGCGCGCGTTGTTGACGCTTGATGTGGAGCTGATGGTCAACGTGCGGCCCGCCGCCACGCTCAGATCGTCGAACGTGTAGAGGACGTTGTTGTTTGGAGCGGAGATTGTCGCGTTCTGGGCAACGACGACGTCAACACCATAGTTGAAGCTCGTTGTGGTCCCGATCGCGAGGTTTCCGCCGGCCAGCGTCACAGCGTTCGAGCCCAGTGCGCCGGTATCCTCGAGGCGCAACGTGCCCGCGCTCACAGTGATGCCGCCGCTGAGGCCGCTGTTACTGGCGCCCAGCGAAAGCTGGCCGCTGCCGGTTTTCGAGAAGCCGTTCGTGCCGGCCAAGGGCACATTGATCGCCGCGTCCACGCTTGTCTGGATCGACGGCGTGCCTGAGCTGACGTCGAGTGTCAGCTTGCTCGTGCTGGGCGTACCAGGCGCAATGATCCAGCTACCAGCACTTCCGGTGTCACTGTCGCCAAACACCAGATGGCCGATGGACTGATCGCCATCAAGTGTCACCGTCGAGGCGGCGGTGATGTCCCGCTTGCTGAAGTCAGCCACGTTGTCCTGCCCGGCGGCTGGACCCGTCGGATTCCAGGCACCTTCGGTAGCCCAGCTACCCGATGCATCCCCGCCGGAGAGCTGATTCCATTCGTAGGTCGCGGCAGAAAGCTGCTGGACAGCGCCCAGCGTGGCCATCATGGAAATAGTGCTGATCGCGGCGCTACGGCTCCAGCTTGTCCTGTTGCACATGGTTACCTCCTTTGGGGCGTTGAATCCTGACCCTTCGCCAGGCGATGTGAGTTCATTCCTCATACTCCCCCCACCGACTCCCCCTCCGACAGTGAGCATGGGAGAGAGGTGATGGGTCGAACCGATTTGCCTTCGACAATTTCGCGGGCCAGCCGTGCCACGTGGCGGCCGATCGCCCGCAGGGGCAATTCAACGATCGTCGGGACAAAGCCCAGGTGCAGGCGATATCCCTCGATCATCTGATCAAAGCTGACGACGGACAGGTCCTGCGGGATGCGAATCCGGCCATCGCGGACCAGTAATCCCAGCGTGCGGGCATGCCAGGCACTGCCCAAAACCACCGCCGTCGGCTGCTGCTGTTGCAGGTAGGACATCAGCCGGTCGGCAGCAGCCGGGCCGGGCGGCATGTCCAGCCAGGTGACCAGCCGCTCATCCGGCTCGATCCCGCACTCGGTCAATCCCCGCACGTACCCCTCGCGGCGATGGAAAACCCACGGCGCCGCGTCCGCCCGCTGCACCAGCCCGATGCGGCGATGGCCGCGCTCATACAGATGGCGCACAGCCAGTGCAGCGCCCTGGGCGCCATCTTCGCAGACGGTCGGCAGGCCAAGATCCAGCAGGCGCGTGCCTGTCAGGATGCAGGGAATGTCCAGCCGCTGGGCCTCGCCGACGACCAGCGCATGGCGGCTGGTCGACGGCATGACGACCAGCGCATCCGGCCGGCTCTGCGATAACCGCTGAGCCAGCACGGACATATCAGCCGTATGGCTGCCCATGAGCTCGATGCAGATCCCATGCTCAAGCGCGTCCTGATCGATGCCGGCGAGAACCTCCTGGGAATACCAGTCGGGCGTTTCGTCCTCGATCATGCCGAAGGCCAGCACCGCCAGGCGGATGGTCGGCCGGGCATCGGTCCCCGCCCCCGGCGACCGCAGGCTGAACTGCACCCGCGGACCGACAAACGATCCTCGGCCGGTGTGCCGTTCGATCCACCCTTCCCGCTGGAGCTGTTCCATCGCTGCCCGGACCGCCTTACGGCTGAGCCCGGACATCTCAATGAGCTGGTTGTCGGAGAAGAAAGGCGCACCGACCCGGGGAGCGTGGCTGGTCAGATACTGCACCAGCCGCTCGCGGAGGCGACGAGACGCCTTCCGTGGTTCGTACGGACCCTTCAGTAGCAACTCCGGCTGCATAGGATAGTACGCTCTTAAAGACGGGAGCCTGTCTCTTTAATGCATCCCTGCTTCGGCCATTATCCAACAGAAATCCCCCTGATTTTTGGGATACAGGTTACCTATCGGGCCATTTTCCGCTCCCAAAGGTCCGGCATCGGCGTGCTTAAGGGTGGTTGGGCGAGGGGATTAGCCGGGACGGCGGTCTGTGAAGGACAATCTGGCAGCTCGAGACGGAACTAGCCATGTCCGGATCGGGGGCGACCACCAGCGGATCGAGATTCGCCTCAACCACTGGACAGACACGTCAACCGCCGCCGTCTGTGTCCAGCAGGCGCCTGTGGCATGCAATCCTCCCACGTTGAGGTCAGCGACAGCTCCCGACGGCATGTACGCACCTGCGCCGTCCAGAAGGTAGACAGAAGAATCCAGTTTTCGACGTCATGGGCCGGGCTACGCTTGGCGGTGGGTATTCGTCGGCCTCATCGCGGGAGTAGACGTATGAAAGGTGAATCCTGGTCGTCGCGTTTTGACCAGATTTTTGATGTAGCGATTGTTGGGGGTGGGTACGCCGGCTTTGCCGCGGCGTTGCGGCTCTCAGCGTTGGGCCAGCGCGTGCTGCTGGTCGATCGACGCGGTGACCTGGTGTGGGAGAGCGGCCGCGCGTTTGCGCTGCAGGCAGGTGCCCTCGCCGACCCGCTATGGACGGGCTTTGTTGAAGACGTCGCCGGGCGCGGCGGAGCCGCGGGGGATTTCATCGACGGCGCCATCGCGGAGGTCGTGGCTACCACGACGTTGGTCAGCCGTGGCGTAAATCTCCTGTACTACGCGTATCCTGTGGACGTGGAACGCGACGGCACTAACGTCGCGGGGCTCATCGTCGCGACCAGGAGCGGCTTGCGTCGCATCGCAGCCCGCCAGTGGATTGATGCCACTGAGCGTGGGGATCTTCTGCGGCTGCTGTCCCCCCACCTCAAATCGCGCCAGCCGGCAGGCTGGCAGGCGTACCTCTATCTTCAGCACCCGAATTGGGGCGATCTGCCCGGGCTCTTGCCGACGGCCTGGCCGAATCAGCGGTGTGTGGTGTTGGATCTGAAAAGTGATCGAGCCTGGCGCAAGGCCATCATCCCTGCATTGCAGGCGCTGCCTGCGTCGGCGCAGCAGGCCATCCTGAGCCACTGCAGCGTGGAGCCTCTGCCCTGCTACGACGCGGGCGATGCTGTCGTCGGCGATGTCGGGAACGTGGCGTGCGCTGCGGCGGCCATGGCGTCACAGGCGACACAGACGCTCGCGGATCGCTTCGCGCTTGGCTTGTCGGCTGCCTCGCGGCTTGGGGAGCTGCCGGCGCACGAAGTGACGGCTGACGAACTTCGAAAGCCGATCACCCCACCACCCCCCTCCAGCCGGATTACAACGGAAGTGCTCGTAGCCGGCGCGGGGACGGGCGGTGCTGTAGCCGCCATCGCGGCTGGGCGATCCGGCGCGAAGGTGACGTGCATCGATCCCATGCCGTTTGTCGGAGGCATCGGCACCGGTGGCGGCATTCACATGTACTATTTCGGCGTCGTCGGGGGGCTGCAGCAGGAGATCGATCGCAACGTCAAACAGGCGATGACGAGTGCAGGCCGGACCCTCAGCGGCGGGCCGTTCAACCCCGAAGCCAAGAAGATCGTCCTGGAGCGGATGCTGCGTGAAGCGAACGTCGATCTTCAGACGGATCTGTTTCTCTACGATGTGGAATGTCAGAACGGGCGGGTTGTCCGTGCGTTTTCGGCTGGGCCGGATGGGCCGGTTGAGATCGTCGCCCGAGCCTGGATCGACGCGACGGGCGATGGCGATCTGTGCGTGAGGGCGGGCGCGTCGTTCACGCTGGGGCGACAGGGAGACGGATTGCTCCATGCCTACAGCCAGTCGGCTGGCGCTTTGCGGGAGCGGCACGACGGGATCGCCCTGCAGATCCTGAACTTCGACGCCGGCTGGTGTGATCCAGGCGATCCGGAGGATCTGACGCGTGCCCGCATCGCAGGCATCAGCCATTACCTGCGCGATCGCTACGACGCGATGGCCCGCCCCACCTACATCGCCCCGGCGATCGGCCTGCGCCAGTCCCGCCAGATCGAGACGGATTACTTGCTGCAGTTGGACGACCTGATCCGTCAGCGGCGATTCGAGGATGTCGTGGGATTCACCGGCTGTCACTATGACAACCATGCCGTCGACTATCAGTTCGAGTCGGATGAGGCGTTGTTCTGGGTGTGGGCGCTGCAGTGCTGGCATGAGCCGATCGGCTGTGAGATCTCCTACCGGATGCTCCTGCCGCGCGGCTTGCGGAATGTGTGGATCGCCTCACGGGCGCTCGGGGTGTCGCAGGACGCGCATCATTGCACGCGGATGCAGCGGGATATTCAGCGCGTCGGCGAGGTGGCCGGCTGGGCGGCGGCGATTGCGGTGGCTGATGCGGGAGAGGTCGACATTCGACGTATCCCCTACGCGGCCTTGCGGCAGCGGCTTGAAGCCACGGGGGCATTGGACGCCAGGTCCGCGGTGGATCCGAATGCGTTTGGCGATGCCTACGAACTGGAGTCGGCGGCATCGGATGCGACATCCGCGAGCATTGCAGCGGGGATGCGCGATCGCCTCGGGGAAAGCCTGGCGATGCTGGACGCGGCAAGATCGGGAGCGGGGATCTGGTGGCTGTACCGCCACCCGGAGCTGGCGGCGCAAGCCGTTCGCCAGCGGCTAGGCCATTCGGATCCGCGCGTGAGCTGGCTGGCGGCATGTGTGTGCGCCATGTGGGGCGAGGCGACTGCCGAGCCTCGGCTGCTCAAGGCGATTGAGTCGCAGGAGTACGGTTTTGATGAAAGCGAACTCATTCGCGGCACACGGTGTTCGCAAGCCATCCGGCCGGACAACGATCGGCGTGTTGCGCCCCGGTGGCTGGTGGCAGCGGCTATGCTGAGGCGATGCGGCACCTTGCGGTGTCTGCCTGCGTTGGAGAAGCTCAGCCGGCGCAGTCCCCTGCCGCTGGACGTTCGCACCACAATCGCGACCACGCTGGAGCGACTGGCGCATCGCGGTCAGATCGGCGATGTCGACCGTGCCTTGGCGATCCTCGAGCGGCTGGAGGAGACACCGATCACGGATACGCGATCGATCCCGGCCCGACCGGTCGGCGCCCTGGTGCTGGGCAGCGATCACGGTGCGCACACCTGGCCGCTCACGCATCTGCCGAAGGGATCGGGGGATTGGTGGGCCTCAGCCATCGCGGCGACAACAGAAGACCACGGCTGGCAGGCGGACCTTGCCCTGGCCAGGGCGCGCATTGCGATGGGACTGCCCGCAGGCCATCTGATCAACCGTCGTCTGCACGACGATCGGGTGCTCGTTCGTCGATGTTTCGGTCAACTCACCAAAGCGCTGCGGGAGGATCGCCATTCCGCCCTCACCGCCGAAGGAGAGACTGAGCTGTTCAGCGGTGCGGCGAGCCGGTAGACTGCCGCGTCTGAATCTGATCGATCGTCTTTATGACTCAGCCTCACGCTCGACACATGCTGCGATACAACCCAGGTCAAACGGATCCTCGTCTGGTTCGCGTTTTCCAGATGCTGGCTGACGAGATTGGCACTGTACCAGCCCGCGAGGGCGAAGCGGCGACGCTGGAAGCCCGTCTCGGCGGCGAGGGGCCAAGCTTTGAATGGACAGAGGGCCGGCTTCGCGTTCAAGGTCCGTCGGTTCCGCAACTGCTGCGGGCGTTGGCGGCATGGCGCGGGTTTGCGCGCGAGGGGCACATCCCGGCGCGCCATGCGGAGAAGTGTCTGTTCGACACGCTCGGCTTGATGATTGACGCCTCGCGCAACGCCGTGCCCACGGTCGCGACCGTCAAGTACCTGCTTCGGCGCATGGCACTGATGGGGCTGAACCGTGCGATGCTCTACACGGAAGACACCTATGTCGTGCCCAGCCAGCCATACTTTGGATATCTCCGCGGCGGCTACACCGAGCAGGAGCTGCGCGAGCTCGATGAATACGCCGCGACGCTGGGCATTGAGCTGATGCCCTGCATTCAGACGCTGGGCCACCTGGCGCAGATCCTGCGATGGCCGCAGTTCAGCCATGTCAAGGATACCGGCTCGGTGCTGCTGGTCGATGAACCGGCGACCTACGAGCTGCTGGAGCAGATGATCGCCGCAGCCTGCGCCCCCTACCGTACGCGACGCATCCACATCGGGATGGATGAGGCGCACGATCTCGGTTTGGGACGGTATCTCCAGCGGCACGGTTTGAAGCCCAAGTTCGAGCTGATGAGCCGTCACCTGTCACGGGTCTCCCAGATCTGCGAGCGGCTGGGGCTGGAGCCGATGATCTGGAGCGACATGTACTTCCGCATGGCTTCGTCGACCGGTAACTACTATGACCGCGAAGCCAGGATCCCGGTCGAGGTGGCGAAGGACATCCCCCAGAGCGTGACCCTCGTGTACTGGGATTACTACCATATCGACGGGGCGTTCTACGAGGAGTGGATCGACCGTCACCGTGCGCTGGGCAAGGAGCCTGTCTTCGCAGCCGGGCTGTGGACGTGGGAGGTCTTCTGGCAGGACTTCGCCGCAGCCGCCGTGAATACGACGGCTGGCATGCAGGCCTGTCAGCGGCGCGGCGTGCGACATGCGTTCACAACCGCCTGGGGCGACGATGGCAATGAGGTCGATCTGCTGTCGATCCTGCCGGGCCTGCAGCATTTCGCGGAACTCGGATATGCCGAAGCCGTGGCCGATGCCTGCCTGCGCCGTCAGCTCTGGGGCAGCAGCAACATCGTGTGGGATCACTGGCGGCAATGCGGTCGCATCGACGACACTCCGTGGCGGCTGCCTATCCTGGACGGCGACGAGGCATCGGGCACGGGAAGCGATAGCCGGCCCAAGCCCGTCCCATCGCCGGTCAATCCCAGCAAATGGCTGCTCTGGCAGGACCCGTTGCTCGGCTTGTTCGATGTTCACATCGCCGGACTGCCGTTAACCGACTATTACCGGAAGGTGGCGGACGATCTGGCTGCCATTCGGGTGGAAGAAGGCGAGTTCTATCGCGGCCAGCAGATGCAGCAGCTCGCTGTTGTGCTGATCGACAAGGCGGAGCTGGGCGTGGACATTCGCCGTGCGTACGAGCAGAAGGACATCCCGGCCCTGCGCAAGATCATCGACGAGCGGCTGCCCCGGCTGATCGGCAATGTCCGACGGCTGCACGATCTGCATCGCCGGACGTGGGAGTCGCTGTACAAGCCCTTTGGCTGGGAGATCCTCGATCGCCGATACGCGGGGCTGGTGGCTCGGCTTGAAGCCGTTGCGCATCGTCTCCAGCCGTTTGTCGACGGGCAGGTCGAGCGGGTCGAGGAGCTGGAGTGTCCCCGATTGCCGGTGAAGGACTGGCCAGCCGGTCAGATCGGCTTCGCCAGCCTGTATCGCCACATCACCAGTTCCACCATCTGCAGTTGAACCGATGATGCGGGGCCTGCCGCGGCTGACCGCTCGAGCACCTGCGCGCCGCCGTTCACCCTCAATTACCCTGCGGCAGCATGGTGTACTTGATCCGGAATGACGGCACGTAGAAGCCGGACTTCCACCGCCAATCGGCCACCTGCGATGAGGTGAACTTGATGTCGCCGTTACCCTCGACGGGTCGCAGGAGGATTCCGAAGTTGCTGGTGGGATCGGCATGCCAGTCGCGCACAGCCTGCGTGATGTCGAACTTGACGATCATGTCGGCTCCCGAAACTGAGCGCGTGCTGAGGACGGTCGGATCGTAGTCGCCGCCGGGCGAGGCCCATGGCTTGCCGGCTTCGCGAAGCGTCCAGGTGGCTTCGCCCTCCTTCCAGGGGGCCGTGATCTTGTGCGCGGCTATGGTCAGTGTGCCCTTGTTGCTGCGGTTGAAGTGGAACAGCCGCAACTCCGCCTGCTGGATCTGGATGTTGCGGGGAAGGCGATGCAACTCTCCGCAGCGGACCAGCACAGCCTGGCCATGCACGCCGAGCATCAGCATTGTCTCGCCGCCTTTGGGGGCAGCCTGATCGGGCACGAGATACGTATCTTCTGCACGGAAGTTGTACTGCGGCACGTAGCTTTCACCGCCCTGGAACGTCACCCACTCGCCGGGAGGGAAATGCAGCTTGGTCGTCACGGCCTGCTCGGCTGAGATCAGCTTGCGCATTTCGTCGACGGTGGCTGGCGGCATCTGCGACGCCAGACCATCCAGCAGCAGTTCAACCAATGCCAGCCGCGCCTTGGTGAAGGCCTCCGCCTTGTGTGTCAGGATCCGAACCTGCCCGTAGGAGAATGGCTGGAGGATATCGACCAACTCCCGCACGTCGCCGCGCAGGCGGCGGACGGTCTGGATGTAGCGGAGGTCGTCGATTCCCTCCCGCAGAGCCTCAGCCTGCAGCGTCGGCACGAACCCGTCCTGCGCAGGGTAGAAGATGCAGGAGTTTCGCCGGCTTTCGTGATAGCAATCCTCTCCATAGCGGATGAAGCTGACGCCCCAGGGAAAGATCCCATCCAGACCCGAGCGGTAGTGATAGAAGCCCGCCAGCAGGCGGTTGTTCAGCGGCCGCTCCTGGTGCGCGCCCCAGTAGTGGTACTCACGCTCGTTCGGTTCGACGAACTTGCGACGCTCCGGTTGCCCGTCGTAGGTGTACTTGATCTCCGTCGCCGGCATCAGCACGTGCGAATAGACCGATCCATCGAACAGATTGCGCATCGCCGATTCGCCGGCCTTGCGCGCGGTGATGACCTTGCCACCAGCCTGCCGAATCTGGCGGGTGATCTCCTCCTGCACGGGATACAGAGCGCCGGGAATCTCGTCGATCCCGTAGAACCACGGCTCATAGCCGTATTCGCGCGCCAGCGCCACGCGCCGTCGCAGCTCGGCCTCATCCTCGGCTGAGTAGAACGGCGTGTGAGAGCCGTTGAACTCGCCGAGTCCGATCTCCTTGGCCATCAGATTGGCCTTCTGCTGATCGGCGGGGAAGAACCACTGCACGATCGGCCCTTTCATCCCGATCTCGCGCGCGATCGCAAAGGCTCGCTTCAGGTCGTCGTACGACTCGTCATAGAACATCACACCTTCAAAGCCGTAGTCTTTGAGTGCCTGAAGGTTCGCCCGGAACCCGGCTTCCGGAACGGCTGATGCGTACTTCGCCGGGCTGGCGGGATCAGCCACACCCGCCATCGCGCCGAGCGTAAGGCCCAGGTAGATGCCCGTATCGGTGCCCGGCGGATCGAGCCCCGTCGGCAGGACGCACACCGTCAGCGGAAGCGTGCCGATCGATGCCCCCGACGCAGTGACCGTGATCGTCCCTCGATAGATCCCAGCCGCCTGATCCGGCGGGATCCGAACCGTCAACCAGAACTGCTTGACCCGGCCCTGCTCAAGTGTCGTCGTCACCGACGCTGGAAACGGCGGCGACTGCCGCAGATAGCGCGTCACGCCGTCGACAACCTGCTGCCGCCATGTCAGGCGGATATCGGTCAGGTCGTCCTGCGTGACCAGCAGCTCGGGAAACGTCCATCGCAGATCGTGAAGGAACTGCGGCCACACCTTGACCACCCGGCTCTCGATTGCGGAGGCGGGCAAGGTGATTCCCTCGGCGTTCTGCAGCGGACTCACCGTGATGCTGACATTCGCATGCGCGCTGTTCGCACTGCGCACTGCGAACGTCACTGGCTCGATCTCCCCCTGGCAGGCGAAGACCACGCACTCCCGCAGCGGTGTCATCTCGGTTGTGGGCGTCTCCGGATAGACGAACTCAAACGGCACAACCCGAAGGAACGTCGCCTGCCCTCGCGCACCTGCGGAAACGGCTCCCAACAGGCCAAGGGCCAGCACAACCAGGACCACCCGCATCCGTCCGCTAATCATGGCATCGTCTCCTGCGCGCACTCCGAGCCGCCGGGCGGCTGGCGCCCCTGCCCACTCAGTTACCCAAGCGCCAAAGGCGCTGCTGCTGCTGTGCGATATCCCCCGCAGCGATCAGAACGAGATCAGCCTCAGTTGATCATCGAACGCCACTTTCCAGCCCAACTGCTTCAGTTCCCCCGTTCCCGCGGTCTCCACGTGACCATCGGCACACAGCACGTTGGCGCGGCGGTTATGCCGCAGATGGATTCGTCGATCCGTGTCCGTGTTGCCCTGGTACAGATGGGCAAACTGCTGGGCGTAGTAGATGCTGTAGGAGTCCGCCAGCAGCACGTACTGGGTCGTGTTTCGGATCTTCTTGAGGTGCATGTAATCGGAGAACGCGCCGCTGCCATGGCTGCGCCGTTCGATAACGCCCGTGTCATCCGGGGGCATTGCGACGCCGGAATAGTTCTGGCCGTAGGTGTAGAGGCGGTCGGTGTAGGTTCCGGGCGTGAAGGTCGGGCAGACGAACACCGAGTAGGTCGTGGTGCCGGACTCGAGATACGGCGTCAGGAACTGACTCCACGCGCGCAAGCCGGTTCCGGGCGAGTAGTAATACTCCCAGGTATTCCGGTGATCGCCAGCGTACATCTGGATCAGCAGCCCCGTTTGCCGCAACTGGCTGAGGCATACAGCCGTCTGGGCCGCCGCGCGGGCCTTCTGCAGGGCCGGCAGCAGCACGCTGATCAGGAGGGCGATAATCCCGATAACAACCAGCAGCTCCACGAGCGTGAAGGCCCCTCGCCGCGACGTGTCCCCAGGGAGACGACCAGACCCGGGACTCACGCGACCAGACGTTGACGGATTGTGTTCACACATACGGACACCTCTCAGTTCGCGGGACGGATTGTGTTCACACATACGGACACCTCTCAGTTCGCGGGTCGGATCCTGAG
>CALEKX010000014.1 GCA_937904525.1 uncultured Phycisphaerales bacterium | reverse complement strand
CGTCCTTCGGAGGAATCGAGCACCCTGCCCTGGGGGTCGGTAAGTGTATAGTCGATGCTGACGACCTTGTCCTTCGTGATCTGCATGGAAGAGATCCTTGGGGTTGAGAGGAAAGGCTTGGCGGGATGCCCGAACGCCGATGTTCCGGCTGCGCCAGCCAGGAGGCTGAGGAGACAAAATTACGGACTACAGGGTACGTCCGGACTGGTGGAATCACAACCCCAAACCCGTTGCGACGGGCTTAGACAGAGTCAGCCGCAGGCAGGCTGGTGGTGATTGTCAGCAAACGCCGCGGATGTTGGACTTGGGATCTTCCCAATCGGAAGGATACTTCTTCTGCTGCTCCTGCATGCCGCACAGGTCCTCACCGCAGGCGATCGGCGGCTGGCCGATCGGATCGGGCGACGACGGACACTCCTGCGGCCGTACGGGCAGGCCGTAGCCTTCGCGCAACGTCCGGCGATGAGCGAGGATAGCTTCCAGTTCGCCCAGATGTCCGCGGACCGGCGGCTCGTTGCGGATGGCATCTTCCAGCATCCGCCAAGCCATCTCCGAGGCGATCACACTGTCGCGCACGGTCGGGAAGCCGAGATTCTTGCCGGCATGCAGCGAACGGCCGAACACATCCACCATCACGTCCAGCTTCTTGTCATTGAACAAGCCGGTCTTGTGCATGGTATGGTTGACGCCGTGGCACTCGATGGTGGCGTTCTTGAAGTCGTGCCGCATGCGGCAAATGCCCTTGGTGCCGATGCAGTCGACGTAGCAGTTGTGCGTCTTCTGGGCCGCCAGGTGGCCGTAGACGAACCCCTGCGTGATGTCGAAGACGATGCCGTTCTCGAACGTGCCGTGCACCTGCACCCACCACGGATCCTTGTAGTTCCACATGCGGATCCCCTGGGCGTGCCAGGTCTTGTACTCGCTCTTGGCATACCAGCGAGCGACGTCAACGTAGTGCATGCCGCAGTCGTGGAACGGCGGGCCTTCGGGCTCATGGCCCTCGGTGGGCATGTGGCCGGGCGTCATGTGGCAGACGCGGATGATCGCCAGATCGCCGATCTCGCCCTCGGCGATAAATGCCTGGATTTCCTTATGATACCACGCGTTGCGGTTGAAGATGTTGACCGTGACAAAGCGGTCGCTGGCTTCGATTTCATGCACCAGCTCCCACTCGGTTTTGACGTCCGCGGCGATGGGCTTTTCGGCAAGGATGTGCTTGTTGGCAGCCAGCGCCTTGCGAATCTGGGCCGGACGGGCATCGGCAAGCGTAAACAATCCGACCACGTCGATCGTGGGATCGTCGAAGATCGAATCGGGGTCATCGGTTACGCGGGCGGCGGGAACGGTCTGGGCTGCCAGTTGTCGAGCGCCCGCGTGGGCATCGCAGATCGCTGCAATTTCCCACAGCGGACTCTGCTGCATCACAGAGACGAATCCCCGACCCATTCGGCCAAAGCCGATGATCCCAATTCGATGCGGTTTGGACATGTTGCAACAGCCTGTTTTGAAACGCTGCCAGCTTATATCGACCGGCAGCCTTTATTAATATGACAAGTCCGTCGGTGTTCGTAAATGGCTCTATCCACGCTTAAGGCGGATGGCTAATGCCTAAACCCAGCCTGAGACTGGGGATATGTACCACATGCACCGAGTGTAATGACGGTAGGGGCTGGCCGACTGAACAAAACCGGCGCTATAGCACACCGAACAGGGCTGTTGGGCCCAAACCAAAATCGGGAGTGCCCGAGGGCACTCCCGATCTGGATAGCCTTTGGATGTCGATCCCGAAGAATTACCCAACCTCTTCCAGGATCGCCTGCTTCACCTGCGCGGGAACCGGAGCGTACTTGCACGGCTCCATCACGCTGCTGGCGCGGCCCTGCGACATCGAGCGGAGTTCGGTCGTATAGCCGAACAGCTCGCTCAGCGGGACCTCGGCTTCGATCACGCGGGTGTTGCCGCGTTCTTCCATGCTGATGATCGCACCACGGCGGCGGGACAGGTCGCCGGTGACGTTACCGACGAACTCCTCGGGCGTGGTGATGACCACCCGCATGATCGGCTCGAGCAGCGTCAGACCGGCCTTCTGGCAGGCCTCGCGGAAGGCCAGCGCACCAGCCTGCTCGAACGCCACCTGCGAGCTGTCGACCGGGTGGTAGCTACCGTCGATCAGCGTGACCTTCACGTTGATCAGCGGATAGCTGGCCAGCACACCGCTCTTGGCGGCCATGCGGGCACCGTACTCGACCGACGGGATGTATTCCTTCGGAATGACACCACCGAAGATCTTGTTCTCGAAGGCGAAGTTGTCTTCCCACTTGAGGCCGGCAGCCTTCGCTTCCTCTTCGGTGAACGGCTCGATCGTGATGACCGCGTCGCCGTACTGACCGCGACCACCGGTCTGCTTGACGAACTTGCCGCGGGCTTCGGCCTTCTTGGTGATCGTTTCCTTGTAGGCCACGCGCGGCTTGCCGACGATCACGTCGACCTTCATGTCGCGCGTGAGCTTGTTGCGCAGGATTTCCAGGTGCAGCTCGCCCATGCCGGCGATGATGGTCTGACCCGTTTCCTCGTCGTAGTTGGCCTGGAACGTCGGGTCCTCGCGGCGGATGGCCGTGAGGGCCTCGCCCAGCTTCTGCTTGTCGGCAGCCGTCTTCGGCTCGATCGACATGCTGATAACCGGCTCGGGGAACGTCGGCCGCTCGAGGATGATCGGATGCTCCGGATCGGTGAGCGTATCGCCCGTCAGCGCGTCCTTGATGCCGATGACCGCGACGATGTCGCCGGCTTCGGCCGTTTCCAGCGGGATACGCTCAGCCGCGTGCATCTGGAACATGCGGCTGATGTTCTCACGCTTGTTGCGGTTGGTGTTGAGCACGCGCGTGCCCTTCGTCAGCGTACCGCTGTAGATGCGGACGTACGTCAGGTCGCCATGCTGATCGTTGACGATCTTGAACACCAGGCCGCAGAACGGCTCGTTGATGTCGGGATGACGCTCGAGGATCTTCGTCTCGTCCTTGGGATCCTGGCCCTTGATGGCCGGCAGCTCCGGCGGGCTGGGCAGGTAGTCGACGACGCCGTCCAGCAGCCGCTGAACGCCGATGTACTTCAGCGCCGAACCGCAGAATACGGGGTGCGCCTTGAACTCGATCGTGCCCTTGCGGAGGGCTGCGCGAATCTCATCCTCGGTGATCGTCTCGGGATCGGTCAGGTACTTCTCGGTCAGGACGTCATCCAGCTCGGCGATCTTCTCCAGCAGCTCATGCCGCCAATGCTCGTAGCGCTCGCGCTCCTCTTCCGGGACGGGCAGTTCATGCCACTTGCTGCCCTTGGTCTTGTCGTCGTTCTCGAAGTAGATCGCGACGCCACGGATCAGGTCGATCATGCCCTTGAAGGTGCTGCCCTGGCCGATGGGGATCTGAACCGCCACGGCCGGCGCGCCCAGGCGCTCGCGGATCGAGTTGAACGAGAAGTCAAAGTCCGCGCCCAGCTTGTCCATCTTGTTGATGAAGCAGATACGCGGCACCTTGTACTTGGTGGCTTGGCGCCAGACGGTTTCCGACTGGGCCTCGACGCCTTCCTTGCCGTCAAACACGGCGACAGCGCCGTCCAGCACGCGAAGCGAACGCTCGACCTCGACCGTGAAGTCCACGTGGCCCGGCGTGTCGATCAGGTTGATCGTGTAACGCTCGCCATTGCGCTCCCAGGGGCAGGTCGTGGCAGCCGACTGGATCGTGATCCCGCGCTGCTGCTCTTCTTCCAGCGAGTCCATGACGGCCGTGCCCTCATGGGTCTCGCCCATCTTGTGGATCTTGCCGGTGTAGTAGAGGATGCGCTCGGAGACGGTTGTCTTACCCGCATCGATGTGGGCGCAGATGCCGATGTTGCGTAGTTTGGTGAGATCGCGAGCCATAAAAGCTAACCCTTCCGATGTAATCACACCCGCTGCGTTGACCGTCCCCTTGTACTGGGACTGCTGCCCGGCGGGCCTTTCGCTTGGCGTTTAATCGCTGTTGAAGTCTGGAATAACGGGAGGACCCGGCATTGCGGATCACTCGAACCCGGCACCGCAACGGGCACCGGACCTTCCCACGGGATCGATTCCTCGATTGTACGCGGGTTAAGGTCGCAAAGTTTGCGCCGCAAGCCAAAATTCAGGACGCCGCAAAGAGCGGGTACTGTACAAATGCCGCATCGTGCGTCAAGTCGATCGCCAAAATGGACCGGCATCGCGCGCACCGCACCTGTGCTCGCGCCGCCTTGACCGACACCTTCTACCCCCCTGCTGACATCCACACTGCCGCTGCCGAACCTCCAGCTCCGGACACCGAATCTCCATTCAGCCAGACGGCGGCCACCGGCATCGCAACCCCGGCGCGCACGGTCATCCAGCCTGTCGCACCCCTAATTATACACTAACGCAGGGTTCTGTCAAATGCCGCAGGATACCGTCTAGATCCCCTCGTCCTTGGCCCCGGGCACGATCTCGTTGATCCGGACGCAGAACGTGTCATTGAGCACCAGCACCTCCCCCCGGGCGACCAGCCGCTCGTTCACAAACACGTCCACCGGGTCGCCAGCCAGCTTGTCCAGCTCGACCACCGACCCCTCCCCCAGCTTGAGCACATCCTCCACCAGCATCCGCGAACGGCCCAGCTCGATTTTCACATTCAGCTCGACGTCGCGGAGTAGATCGATGCTTGATACCTGGGCGTCCTGCATGACCTGCGTGAAGTTGGGCAGGTCGATCGGCTCGGCTTCGGGAAGGGCAGCCGCCCCGCCGGAGACATGGGCAGGATCGTCGAACGAAGCCTGCTTGAGCAGTTCCTCCAGCGAGGCGTCGTCGATCATGTCATCCGAGGGGGTATCGGCACCCGCCTGCGCCGGGGCAGCGGGCGTCGAGCCTGCCGGCCCGCCGGCGGCGGCTTCGTTGATGACTGACTGCAACTGATCCAGAGACTGGCCGATTTCCTCGACCACTTCGACGGGATCAGGGGATTGTGGGTTTGCGGCACCCGGCTGAGGATCAGCAGGGCCTTGTGCCTGGTCCGGATTGGCGTGGGGTTGCTCCGCCATACTTCACCATCCTTGGCGTATTGCTTCGGGACATCCCATCCCGTGGCAGTCGGACCCAACAACGAGCCGGATCAGTCGGCTCGGATCGGAATGCAGCGGGGAACCAGCACTTCTTCGACGATCCCTTCTCCGAGGATCTCGTCGAGCTGGTATTTGATCTGCCGCCGCAGCGTCTCCAGACCCGGCTCGGCTTCACCGCCAAGCCGTTCGGGATCGCTTTGGGCTATGATCGTTCGGATCCGGTCGGCGATCAAGGCCTCGCGCGCCTTGAGCATATCCGTCGCCCGCTGCTGATACTCGCTCTTCACGGCCATGTAGATGGATACGTCGATGAGCATCAGCCGGCCGCTGACCTTGTTAGGCGCCCGGAACTCGACGACCTGGATCTCCGTCCAGTCGCCCGCGGCGACGGGCCGCCCCTTGGTGGTCTCGCCTTCAGCCGGTTCGACCAGCTCCGCGCCGGACGCCGGCGGCGGCCCGCCACCGAGGAGCTTGAATCCCGCAAACAGCACGACGGCTTCGATCAGCATGACGCCGCCGAGCAGGACCGGCGTTTTGGACAGCAAGGCTTTGATGCCGCCCGCTGCCTTGGCGGACTTCTCGCCCCCGGCTGCGCCGGCGGGATCTGCCTTCTTTCTTGCTTCCTCGGCCATAGTGAATCTCGTGTTTGCCGGTCGCGTCCGATAACGTCCGCCCTGACGCATCGTCACGGCGGGGTCTGGACCGACCCTTCCCTCTTATCGGCAAACACGCCGCAACGCATCGCAGGGATTACCCCTGCCGGTGCGCTTTTCTGTCGCCCCGCCGCCGATCACTCCGTGATCGGCCGGCGGATCGTGCGGGCGTAGTCAATGGCCTTGCGCATTACCTCCTGGAGCGTTTCGCGAACCATCAGCCGGTCGCCGCTCTCACAGCAGACCACTGTATCCGGCGTCGCCTCCACGTACCGGATCTTCTCGGCATTGACCACAAATGGCTGTCCATTCAGCCGCGTCAACACGATCATCAGGACCTCCTGTCTGCTGGATGAATGACGCACGAATCCCGGCTTCCTGCGTCATGCGTCATCCATCCCCGTTTATGGCCCCCGCGACAGCAGAATAAACACCCTGCCGCGAGGGCTCGAGTCGCCATGCCCCGCCGGTTCCACCACGAGGCGAGTGTTCCGATGTCTCCCAAGCCGAATCTGAAATCTCGAATCCAGGATCTGAAACTTCAGATCTCAGCCCTCAGCTCTACCTGCTCGTATTCAGCAGCTCCTGGATCAACCGATCGCTGGTCGAGATCACACGCGACGCGGCGCTGAAGCCGGTCGTCGACACGATCATGTTGATGAACTGCTCGCTCAGATCCACGTTGCTCGACTCCAGGGCGCCCGAGCGAATCGAACCAGCCTGAAGCTGCAGCGGCGTCGTGATCGTCGCCGCACCGCTGTTCGACCCCTCGATGAACATGTTGCCGCCCATGTCGATCAGGCCCTGCGGGTTGTTGAACGTTGCAATCGCCAGCCGGCCGAGCGTGCGAGTCCGGCCGTTGGTGAACGATCCGGTGATCGTCCCGTCGGCGCCAACCGTGAAGCTGTCGAGCACGCCCATCGGCGAGCCGTCCTGCTCGGTCATCACCATCTCGCTGGACCGGCTCGTCAGCGACGTCATGCCGTCAAAATGAAGCGTCAGGTTGATCGGCGTGCCGGCGCCGGTGTTGGCGCGATCGATCGTGATCTGCGTCCCCGTCGTCGACTTGAGGCGGCCGGAGCTGTCGAACGTCAGCGTGCCGTTGCCCAGCACGATGCCCGCATCGCCGAATCCCTTGTCGGTGTCGTCGGCGCTGGTGGCGATGAACCGCCACACCACGCCCTCGTCCGTCTTGCTCTCCAGCGTCGCCGTGATGTTCACCGTCACGGGCGTGCCCAGCGAGTCATACGCGACAAACGTCGTTTGAACGCTCTCGCCCGTCGGGTTGCTGTCGAACCCGCCCAGCGAGCCGTCAGCGAAGCTCAGTGGATTGGTGCCGTTCTGGTTGACGAATCCGCTTGCGGGGATCGTCAACGCGTTTTCCGTGCCCAGGTTGCCGACCAGCGCGATCTGCGCCGTCGTCGCACTGGTGACATTGAGCGACGCGCCGGCGGTCGGCGTGCCGGGGATCGGCGGCACCGTCGTGTCGACGCCCATGTTGGCCTGCAGGAATGCCAGCAGATCGCCCAGCGTGCGCACCGTGCCGGTCTCCGGATCGGTGATCTCAAACGTCCGCGCGCCAAGCTCGCGCCCGCCGCGCGTGCCGTTGAGCGTAATCACGTCCGTCGCCTGGAACAGCGGATTGCCCGTTGCCGCATCTTCGAGATCGGTCAACAGGTCGGTCAGGGCCGGCGCCACGCCGGTGGTGCTGTTCTGCAGCTCCTGCGTCAGCAGGATGCTCGCGCCCGAACCGACATCGCCCGACGCGTCGAGATTGCCCACCATGTGGACGTTGCGCGTCTCATCAGCAATCGTCTGCGCGCCAAGCGGAATTGTGATGTTCTGAAGCTGACCGGGGATGATGTTGTAGTTGGCGTCGACGCCATAGCCCTGGACGAACTCGCCGCTCTGCGTGACAAGCTGCATCGAGCTGTTCAGCGTGAACGAGCCGTCGCGCGTGAACATCTGGGTCTTGCCCTGGACGATGAAGAAGCCCGCGCCGTCGATCGCCATGTCGGTCGCGCGGCCGGTCGGCTCGATCGAGCCGGTCGTCCAGTCGCGCTCGATCGTGGAAACGGTCGCGCCCAGGCCGCGCTGGCTGGGGTTGGTCCCGCCAAATCCGTTGTCCGGCGGCGAACCAGCCTGATCGGTGACGTAGAACTGCGGCTTGAACAGCGCACGGCTGGACTTGAACCCAACCGTGTTCACGTTGGCGATGTTGTTGCCGACGACGTTCAGCCGCGTCTGGTTGACGTTGAGGCCTGAAAGCCCTGTGTAGAGTGTGCTGGTCAGTGACATGGGAGCTTCAGCTTTCTTCGGCGATGGTCTCGGCGATCAAAGTTTCCCGTAAGGTCTAAGCGGCGATGGCTTCGCCCGGCGCGACGGCGATTTCGGTGACACGTGACAGTGCCAGCGCCTTGCCGTTCTCCAGCTCGAGGTACACCTGGTCCTTCTCAACACGGATGGAGGCGACGACGCCCTGGACCATTTCGTTCTGGCCGTCCATGCCGCGCACAAGCTTGCCGATCAGGTTGCCGGCCGAACCAAGCTGGCTTTGCAGCACGATGCCCTTGAGCGACTCCTGCAGTTGCGTCGCCGACTGCAACTGGCCGATCTGCGACATCTGCGCGAGCAGCTCGCTGTTCTTCGCCGGCTCAAGCGGATCCTGATTCTGCAACTGCGTGATCATCATCTTGATGAAGTCTTCCGCCTTCAGCTCGGCGTATCTGTTGCGGACCTGCGAGGTTCCGGAGGAGGAGGATGTAACGCCGGTGGTGGTCATATCCGTGTTTTCGTCCCCCACTTTGCCGACAGTTCACAATTCCGCGCAGGCAAGATCGGAGGTGCCGCAACCTGCGCATACACAGCGCGAGATCTGCGCGATCGCCTGGAATTCACCGCAGAGAAGCGGAAATCGGAGAGGATGACGCTCCCCAACAAAACAGCACGTGCGAAAGGCACGTGCCATTGGGAGAACGTCATGTTGCGGCGGGTCAGGCGACCAGGTCCAGCGGATCCTGGCCCGTCGCCATGCGACGCCACATGCGATTGAGGATCAGCCGGCGCTGGTTTTCCTCGTGCGCCTGCTGTTGCTGCTCGCGAGAAGGATTCTGACGAGAGCCGTCCTGCGGCTGGTTGTCCTGCGACGCCTGCGTTTCGCGCGGGGCCTGCGTGACCTGGATGCGGTCGACCTGGATGCCGTGCGCCTCGAGGCTGGCCTTGAGCTGCGAGAGACTGTGGCTGAGCAGGCGCGAGGCTTCGTCCGTCGAGGTCTGGAACGATGCCGACATCACGCCATCGACCATGCGGACGCTGATCTGCATGCTGCCCAGATCGCCCGGCTGAAGACGGATCTGCATCGTGCCGCCGTTGGGCAGCAGTTGCGTGCGGACGGAGGAGACGATCTGCTCGTGATTCTGCTGGGCAAAAACGTGCTGCGGCGACGGCGGCACGGCTGGGCGATCGCCAGCCTGCGTCATGCGGCCGGCGGCAAGCGACGGCTGGGCGTCGGTGGGATGGACCGTATCCATCGCCTCGTTCAGGCGATTGGCGAAATCCGACGAGCGCTGTGCGCTGTCAGCCGTGGTGTTGGTTGCGCGGTTTTGCGCAGCGGCGCGCAGGCTGGACTGCGACGCGTCGCCGTCCGTGGGATCTTCCTGCGGCTGGCCGTCGGAAGAGGCTTCGCCCTGCGATGCGACATCAGCCGTTGCGGCGGCGAGGGCGGGCTCGCCTGGTTGCCGCTGCGGCTGGGCCTGCGAGGCAGCCTGCTGTGCTGTCGCGGGCGAGTGGGTCTGCGCCTGATCGGCTGTAACGGCGGCCGATGCCAACGTTTGCGCTTCGGGCGCTGCGACCGGCGCAGCCATCGCGTCAGCCTGGCCCGGCTTGGCTGGGGTGGTCGTGTCGACCAACTCCGCTTCAGCGTTGGTGATCGGGGGCTCCGATTCGATCACCTCGCCCGCGGCGGTCGGCAGGACCGGCCCTGTCGCCTCGGCTGACCGATTGGCAGGCGCGGCGACGCGCGTTTCCGCCGCATCAGCCGCCCTATCGTCGATCTGCGGCTCCACATGGACGTCGACCTCGACCGGCGCGATATCGTCCGTCGGAACGACAACAACCTCAGCCGTCGTATGGACCGGCTCGGTTGAGATCTCCGCGTGGATGACGTCACCATCATCGACCGGCTTGCGGTCGGCCGGCTTCTGCTGCGTTTGCGCAGCAGCCACAGCCTCGGCTGCCGCTTCGGGCGCGATATCCTTGGCTTCCTTGTCGTCCGAAGGCTGCTCCTTCCCGGGTTTCTCAGCCTTCGGTGATGCCTCAGCCGTCTGGATGTTCGGGTTTTCTGCAGATTCGCCGCCGCTCACGGATTGCGTCGATTTCACGCGGGCAGCCGCGAAAGCGAAGGCTTGCTGGAACTCATCGCCGGAATCGGCAGACCATTGTGCGTGTCGCGGACGGCTCGCCGCAGGGGCAGGCGTGACGGGCAGTTTGGGGAGGATGGTTGCGGGCATCACGGTCCTTCCGTGGACACATTCGCCTGGGCGGTCGGCTGGGGCGCTGGCTCCGCCTGGCGCATAAGCTCCATGATGCGCTGTATTCGGCTGATCTCTTCCGGGGTCTTGAATTCTTTGATGACGCGAGCCGCGGTGCGCGGCTTCATCGCCTGCAGGTAACGGATGACGGTCGGGTCATCCAGGCCCTTGAAGACCTCCTTTACCTGCTTGGCGGGCATGGTCTCGTACAGCGCCAGGCTGTCCTGGAAGCCCTTGTCATTGAGCAGCCGTGCCTGCTCCTCCTGACGGACGCGCAACGCATCCTGATCGCGCGCCAGCGCCTCGCGATCTCGCGCAAGCTGCTGCTTGGCCAGGTCGATCTGCGCCTGCAGGTCGCGCAGCTCCTGCTGACGCCGCTCAAGCTGCGCAAGCTGGGCATCGAAGGCGTGCTGTACCTGCTCGATCTTCTCCGTCGAGGAAAAGCCGGTGTACTTCTCGAGCAGTTCGTCCAGAACGAGCGTCGGCTCGGCTGGCGCCGGCTCCTCCTCCGGCTCTTCCACCACCTCCACCGGCGGCGGAAACATGATCTGGCGGATCTGCAGCACTTTCTCGCGATCCAGGTGCTTTGCGTACACCAGATATCCCACGCCCGCGGCAACAGCCACGAAGTTGATCGCCAGCGTCAGCACCAGGATGTTCCACAGTTTCTTCATGGCCTATCGCCTTCATCGACCGCCAGGTTCGCAAAGCTCAACTGCATGCCGACCTCGTCGAGCTGCGTCATCTCGGCTCGCACCTGATCGGCGCGCCATCGCGCCAGACGCTTTTCGCGCAGTTTCTCGAGGATCTTGCGCTGCTTGGCGGCCTCCGCCAGTGCCTTTCGCGCCTGCTCGATCTGCTGCTGCAGGCGGGCCATCTGCTGGATCAGCTCAGCCGCCCGCGACCGCTGCGCCGCGACGAACCGCCGATGCGCCGTCAGGTAGTTCAGATCGATCGTACCGGTCAAGTGCGAGCTGCGCAGATGCTCGGTGCTGTCAGCCACCGTGCGATCGATCTCCTGCAACTGCTGCTGCATCTCGGCCATGCGCGCCATCAATTCCGACACGATGCGCTGATGCTCCCGCTCGACATGCTCCCGATGCCGCAGCACTCCCTCGAGCTTGAACCGAAAACGCGCCATCAGCGACTACCCTGCCGTATCGTTCACTCCTGTCCCAATGCCGCCTGAGCGATCTGCGCCTGCTGCGCCGCCGGTGCCGGCGGGCGACGGCTGCCCTGCGCACGGATCGTCCGTTCCGCCTGCTCGATCCACTTGACCAGCTCCATCAGGCCGGTACGGGCGCTTTCCAACGTGCAGGGATCATCCGGCGACTGCCGCAAATACTGGAGGATCTTCGGCCTGGCCTGCACAGCCAGGTCGTACTCCGGATTGATCCCCGGCACGTAGGCGCCGATGTTCACGAGGTCTTCAATGTCCTGATAGACCGCCGTCAGCGACAACACGCGCCGCGCGGCATTCAGGTGCTCGCGATCGGTCACGTCGCCGCGCACACGGCTGATGCTTTGCAGCACGTCGATCGCCGGGAAGTGGCCGCGATTGGCCAGGCCGCGGTCCAGCCACAGGTGGCCGTCGGTGATGCCCTTAACGGCATCCGGAATCGGCTCGTTGAAGTCGTCGCCTTCGACCAGCACCGTGTAGAAGCCGGTGATCGAGCCGGTCTGCGTCTTGCCGGCGCGCTCGAGAATCTCAGGAATGAGCGCAAATACGCTGGGCGGAAAGCCCTTGGTCGCCGGCGGCTCCTTGGCTGCCAGGCCAATCTGCCGCTGGGCCTGACACATGCGTGTCAGGGAGTCCATCAGCAGCAGCACATGACAACCGCGGTCGCGGAAGTATTCAGCGATCGTGCAGGCCACCTTGGCTGCCCGCACGCGAAGCAGCGGCGGCTCGTCGGACGTGCTGACAACGACGACGCAGCGCTTCAGCCCCTCGGGGCCGAGGCTGTTCTCGATGAACTCCTGTACCTCGCGGCCACGCTCGCCGATCAGGGCGACGACAGAGACATCGGCACTCGTGAAGCGCGCGATCTGCGACATCAGCGTGCTCTTGCCCACGCCGGGGCCGGAGAAGATACCCATGCGCTGGCCCAAGCCGCAGGTGTGCAGGCCGTCGATCGCGCGGATGCTGGTGGCGATGGGCGCGCGGATGTTGGTGCGATCCATCGGTGCGACGCTGGTGGCGTCGATCCGGCGGGATTCGGCGGTCGGCAGCGGGCCCTGGCCGTCGATCGGCCGGCCGAAGCCGTCCAGCACGCGGCCGAGCAGTTGCTCAGAGCACCATATGCGCGGCGCGGCGGTCAGGCTGTGGATGGGGTCGCCGCGTGCCACGCCGGCTGGCGGCGACAGCGGCATCAGCAGCGTGCGATCCGCCTGGAAGCCGATCACCTCGGCAGTGCAGTGCCGCCCGCCGAAGCTGTCGATCCGGCAAAGCGAGCCCAGCGGTACGGGAAGCTGCACGGCTTCGATCGTCAGCCCGGAGATCGCGCTGACCTGCCCCGTGACGCGCAGGGGCATGATCGCCTCAACCGCGTCGATCTGCGCGGCGAGGAAGCGAGGGCGAGGTTGGTCGAGTGTCTCGGTCACGATCGTGAAGACCTCGCGTAGCTAAGCCCGCGGGCCGCGTGTGGATCAGGAACCCGGCAGAACCTCAGCGATGACGCGATCGAGCTGCGCGTCGACGTCGGCATCGATCTCGCCATGGGCCGTGCGCAGGCGGCAGCCCCCCACCGCGACCGAGTCGTCGGGGATTAGCTTGGCATGCTCCAGCGTCGGCCAGGTGAGCGACAGGCGCGGCAGCATCTGCTGGAGCGCCTCGATCTGCGACGGATGGATGGAGATGCGCAGGTCGCCGCCATGCACGATCAGGCGCATGGCTTCGGACAGGTTGGCTTCGAGGACCGCGGGATCGACCTGGCACTGTCGCTTGGTGACGCGGCGCGCAACGGCACAGGCGAAGGTGACCACTTCGCGCAGCGCCTCGGACTCGAGCTCGCGGCGCGCGGCTTCGACTTCCTGAAGGACGGCGCTGAGGGTCGCGATCAGATCGGCGAAATGCTGGCGGTGCTCCATCAGAGCCTGCTCGAAGCCCTGCTTCCTGCCCTGCTCGAGGCCTTCGGCATGGCCCTGCTTGCGGCCTTCGGCCAGGCCCTGGGCGTGCATGGCCTTTTTCAGGGCCTCCCCTTCGGCTCGGGCAGCCGCCACGATCTGGTCGGCCTGCGCGCGCGCCCGCAGCAGCATCTGCCGTGCGGCTTGCTCGATGTCTTTCATCGAGAACGGCACGAGGTTGGCGGGAGCGTTTTGTTTGGGGATGAGGCCCATCGTTTGTTGCCAGTTGGCAGTTGCCAGTGAGAGTCACCGCTGCCGGACGCTGGCAACTGGCAACTCGCACCTGGCCACCACGCCTACACGACCATTTCCTTCTCGCCGCCGCGGCCGGCGATGATGATTTCGCCGGCGTCTTCCAGACGGCGGACGATGTCGACGATCTTCTGCTGGGCGGCTTCGACGTCGGAGACGCGCACCGGGCCCATGTACTGCATGTCTTCCTGGATGAGACTGGCGGCACGCTCGGACATGTTCTTGAAGATCTTCTGCTTGAGCTCTTCGCTGGCCGTCTTGAGCGCCAGTGCCAGCTCCTCGTTGTCGACCTCCTTGAGAACGGCCTGAATTCCCTTGTCGTTGACCAGCAGGATGTCCTCGAAGACGAACATGAGGCGGCGGATCTGCTCGACCAGATCCGGATCCTCGGCTTCGAGGCCTTCCATGATGCCCTTCTCGGTGGAGCGGTCGGCGAGGTTGAGGATCTCGGCGACGGTCTCCACGCCGCCGGCCTTCTCGAAGGTCTGCGAGACGATGTCGGAGAGGCGATGTTCCAGGCCGCGCTCGACTTCCTTGATGACCTCCGGGTTGGTCTGCTCCATGTTGGCGACGCGCTTGACAACCTCGACCTGCTTCTGAGCCGCCAGGCCCACAAGGATTTCGGAGGCCTTCTGCGGGGGCAGATGCGCGAGAATCAGCGCGATCGTCTGCGGGTGTTCGTCCTGGATGAATGTCAGGAGGTTCTCGGACTCCGCCTTCTGCAGGAAGCTGAACGGCGTGGTCTGCACCTGCTGCGTGACCTGCTTGATGACGCGATCGGCCTCCTGCTCGCTGAGGCTCTTTTTCAGCAGGTTCTTGGCGTACTCGAGCCCGCCTTCGCTGAGATAGGAATTGGCCAGCGCCTGGTTGTAGAACTCACCGAAGACCTCCTTGCGCGCAGCCATGGAGATCTCGCCCAACGAGGCGATCTCACGGCTGACTTCCTCAACGGCTTCGGGGGGAAGCCGCTTGAGGATCTCGGCAGCCTGGTCCTGCTCCAGCGAGAGCAGCAGGATGGCCGATTTTCGGACTCCGGTCATTTCTCCAGCCACATTGCTCCTGTTCATGCCTATGTCTGTACAAATGACTCAGGCCCCGATCCGGCGGACCCGGATCAGGCACGATTCAGCCACCGCTTGACCAACTGCGCGGCGGCATCGGGGTTTTCCTTCACGAGTGTCGAGACCTGTCCGATCATCTGCTGGGCGCGGACAGCATCTTCATCCAGTTCCATACCATCGAGCATCGGATTGACCTCGCCGACCTCGCCGACCAGATCCTCGCCGGCAGCCAGTTGCGGCGTCTGTTTCGGCTCAGGCGCGGCGGGCACAACGGGCGTGGGCGCAGCGCGACGGACCATCATCAGCACCATGAACAGGCTGATGACAGCCAGCAGCCCGATGGCGATCTCCTTGCCATGGCCCTGCATGCCCAGAGGCAGCGACGAGCTGGCAACCGCCGGCTGGTCGTTGAGCTGCGGCAGCACGTCGGTGAACAGGGCGACGGAGATGTTGTCGTCCTGTTGGATCTGCGTGACGGTGCGAACGGCGTGGCGGATGTGCTCGAGTTCCTCGTTCATGAGAGCATCGAGCGCCGCCTGGTCAGGTTCGGAATCGGTGCCGAAGCGCGCCTTGTACATGGTGACGAAGTGGCTTCGCGGCAGGCGAACCGAGGCGCCCAGGACCGTGACATCGCCGCCCGGATCGCGGACCTGGCGTTCGGTGCGGCTGTGATCGACAAGGAACTCGGTCTGCGTGGATTCGCGGCTTTGCGTATGCGTCGGGCCGATGGCGACCGGCTCATCGATCTGCATGCCGGTATTGGGCACGGCGCCGGGCTCGGTGGCGAGCGGCTCGGTCGAGGCGATCTCCTCCGTCTCAGTCGTGGTGCGCAACTCAGCCTGGACGACGCTCTCCTTGTCAACCAGGTGCTGGGTTTCGTGAACAACCTTGTTGTTGATGCGGCAGTGAACGCTGACGATCGCGCCGGGGATGTACTGCAGGGCGTCCTGGATCTTGGCTGCGTAGTACTGCTCGCGTTTCACGAGAGCATCGAACTGCCCTTCGCCCATGAAGGCGTATTCGCTTTCGTTGTCGTAGGGACGATACGGGCGTGAGTCGATGACGACGCGGATCTCGCTGGTTTTGAGGCCGTGCTGGGCGCCGGCGACGAGGTCGGCTGCGGCGTTTACCAGATGCTGGGTGGCCTTGTAGCCGGGGCGCATGGTGATGTTGATCATGGCCCGCGGCTCCTGCGCGCGGTTGATGCCGCGGCGCGTGCTGCCGTCGATGATGACGGTGGCATCGGCGACGCCTTCGAGGGCGGAGATGATCTCGCTGAGCTTGGCCTGCTTGGCTTCGTTCCAGAGGGCCTGCTGCTTGCTGGGCGAGTCGAAGATCGTCATCTGTCCGAGGATGCGATCAAAGGCAGCCGAGGTGTTCTTCGGCAGCATCCGGGCGTAGGTGAGATCCGCCAGCGCATGACGATGCTGCTCAGCCGGGACGTAGACCTTGTCGCCGATGACGGTGGCGCTGATGCCCTTGGCGCGCAGGTGATCGGGGATGCGCGCCAGGTCCTCGGCAGCCAGAGGCATGTCGAGCAGCGGCATCATCTCGGGTTCGCCGGCATAGCGAGCCCACCAGAACATCGCGACGACCATGATGGCCACCAGCGTGCCTGTGAGCATCTTCTGGCTGGCGTTCAGGCCGGCGATCTGCTTCTGGATGCGATCGAGCTGGGTCTTGAGAAAGTCCATGATCCCGCCCTCCTGGCGGCTGAGGTCACGCGGCTCCGCCGCGCGCTGGTGTGTTCAGCCATGAACTATACCAGATTATACCTGGATCTGCTTGATCTCCTCATAAGCGTCCATGAGTTTGGCCCGAATGGCCAGAAGCGTCTTGAACGCCAGCTCGGATTTCTCCATGGCGGTCATGACGCTGGTGATGTCCTCGGTCTGTCCGGTGGCCAGAGCCTCGACGGCCTGGCTGGCATCTCGCTGCAGTTTCGATACCTCTGCGATGCTCTCCTTCAGCAGGTCGGAGAAGCTGGCTCCGCCAGTCTTCGACGATGGCTGCGTAGTGCCGGCGGCTCCAACGCCGGGCAGGTTCGTGAGCTTGTTGATGTTGTTGACGTTCATGTGTTTTGGTCACTGGTCATTGGTCAGTTGTCACTCGCGGCAACTCGTGTCCGGAAACCCTTCGCGAAGGCAGCTTCCGTGGTCCATCGAGGTCCGGTGAGGGACACGTGACAATGGACAGATGACGACTAAGCCAGCAATCTCAGGCTTGCGTTCAGCATCGCCTTGGTTGTCTCCATCATGGTGATATTGGCCTCGTAGGCGCGCGAGGCTTCCAACGCGTTCACATACTCGATCGACAGATCGATGTTTGGGTAATTGACGTAGCCGTCGGGGCCGGCATCGGGATGGCCGGGCTCGTACCGCTTGCGGAACGCGCCCTGATCCTGCTTGATCTCGCGCACATGAACGCCTGGCGCCTTGCTGCGCGCCTGGCGCGTCGGGGCGAAGACCACGAAGCGGCGGCGATACGGGATCGGCTCGCCCTTCTCGTTGCGCGTGGTGTTCACGTTGAGGATGTTCTGGGCGATGGTGTCCATGCGTATCCGCTGGGCCACCAGTCCGCTTGCGCCAATGTCGAGTGTGTCGAACATGTTGGTGTCCGTTGTTAGGTGTCACTTGCCCGCTATCAGCTAGGCAATCCGTTCCTTCAACGCATTTTCCAGGGCGCTGTACTGCTTTCGAAGCAGTTCCACCGCGAGCTGGTGCATCAGGGCGTTCTTGGCCTGCTCGCTCATCAGGTGTTCCATCGACCGGTTGTTGCGGTCGTGAAACAGGATGCCATGGCGCGGATGCTCGAGCTCGCCGCGGATGTCGTCGAAACTGACCGCTCCGGGCGGTGCGTTTCGGCGCATGGCGACGCGCTCGCGCAGGCGAGCCTGGAACTTCGTCAACGACAGGTCCTTCTGCACGTAGCCGGGCGTGCTGACGTTGACAATGTTCTCCGCCAGGAGCTTATGGCGCGCAGCCGTGAACTCGAGCAACTGCTCGATCAGCGGCGCGTTTCCCTGGTTGAGCAGCCGGCTGATAAACATTCGACCGTTGCACTCCTGTCAAAACTCGTGCCACAGCCCAGACCGCCGGAAAACCGGCGCCTTCCTGGCCGCTGATGCGCAGATGCTGCGCGTCAGAGGCGCAGGTTTCGCCTCTAGTCGATCCCGACCAGTTCGCCCTCTTCGCGCCAGCGCTTGAGCTTCATGCCCAGCGTGCGGACGCCGATGCCCAATGCATTGGCAGTCTTCACGCGATGGCCGCGGAACTGCTCAAGCGTGCTGAGGATGACCTTCTTCTCGATATCGGCCAGCGGCTTGCCGGCCAGGTCGTTGAAGGAGGTCTCGACGCTGCGCGGTTTGAGCCAGGGCTCGATCGTGGCGGCGCGGATGAGCGCCGGCTCGGTTTCGAGGACCGTAGCCCGCTCAACGATGTTCTGCAGCTCGCGCACGTTGCCGGGCCAGTTGTACCGCTGGAGCAGACGCAGCGCCTCCGGCTCGATGTGGCGGAACGGCGTGTTCGTGCGCCGAGCGATCTGGTGGAGAAAATGCCTCGCCAGCTCAGGAATATCCTCGCGGCGCTGCCGCAGCGGCGGCAGCTCGATCGGGACGACGTTCAGGCGATAGTACAGGTCGCCGCGGAAGGTCCCCTGCTCGACGCACTTCTCCAGATCGCGGTTGGTCGTGGCGATGACGCGCACATCCACCTGTTGGGTCGTGCTGCTGCCGACGCGCTCGAACTGCGACTCCTGCAGGACACGCAGGAGCTTGGCCTGCAGCGACGGCGCGATCTCGCTGATTTCGTCGAGCAGGAGGGTGCCGCCGTCAGCCAACTCGAACCGGCCGCGACGAAGGCGATCGGCGCCGGTGAAGCTGCCCTTTTCATGGCCGAACAGCTCGGATTCGAGCAGATTCTCGCTGAGGGCGGCGCAGTTGACGGCGAGGAACGGTTTGTCGCGGCGATCGGACGCCTGGTGGATCGCCCGGGCGACGAGTTCCTTGCCGGTGCCGCTCTCGCCGCGGACGAGGACCGTGGCGCTGGTGCGGGCGACGCGCTCGATCTGCTCGCGGATGCGGCACATCGGCTCGCTGCTGCCGATCAGCGGACGCGGCGCGTTGGTCTCGACCATCGTGCGCAGGGCGAGGTTCTCGCGGATCAGGCGGCTGTGCTCGAGCGTGCGATCAACCAGCAGCTTGATCTCGTCACCGTCGAAGGGCTTCTGGATGTAGTCGTAGGCGCCGAGCTTCATGGCCTCGACGGCGGTCTGCACCGTCGCGTAGGCGGTCATGAGGACGACGGGCATTTCCGGGCGGATCTTCTTCGCCTCAGCCAGCAGCTCGATGCCGGACATCTTCGGCATCTTCAGATCGGTGATGAGCAGATCGAAGCGCTGGCTGGACAGGCGCTGAAGCGCAGCGGCTGCGTCAGCGGCGGCGACCACCTCGTGACCCTCGCGTGCCAGCGTGCCGGCAAGCGAGTCCCGCATCATCTCCTGGTCATCGCATATCAGGATGCGTGCCATTCAGAACCCTCCGTGGTTGATCGCTGCGTGTGTCATATCCTGATCTCGAATCGCGCGCCGCCCTGCGGGCGGTTGCTGACGCTGATCGAGCCGTCATGGGCCTCGACGATGCGATGAACAATCGCGAGTCCCAGGCCGGTGCCTGTGTCTCGAGTCGTGAAAAACGGATTGAAGATCCGGTCGATGACCTGCGGCGGTATGCCCGGGCCTTCGTCTTCGACGACGAGGACGAACTGGCGTGCCTCATCGGCGGCGGCTGGTGCACTGGCAGAGATCGTCACGCGCCCGCCCGATTCCATCGCGTCGGCTGCATTGAGCACGAGATTGAGAATCGCCTGGCTGAGCAGGCGGGGGTCCACCTGCACGGCAAACGGCCGGGCGATGCGCAGGTCGCACTGAATGCGACCATCGGCCAGCCGCGAGGCGGCAAGGTCGACCGCCTGCTCGACGACGTCGGCCAGGTCCGCCGCGCAGAGGCTCGGGGTGATCTCGCGCGTGAACTGAAGGACCTGGCTGACCAGTGATTCCAGGTGCTGGACGCCGGCGCGGATCTTCTGGACGGTCTGCGCCGCCTGGGGGCGATCGGCGACATCGCGGGCGAGCATCGAGGCGTAAAGCTGGATGCCGCCCAGCGGATTGCGGATCTCATGCGCCATGCCGGCTGCCATCTCGCCGAGGGCAGCCAGGCGATTGCGGCGTTCCAGCAGGCGGTTCTTCTCCGACAGCTCATCGCGCAGGCGCGCGACCGTCTGCTCCAGGCGCTCGTGCGACTGCTGGAGCTTCTCGGTCACCTCGCTATAGGCGAGGATGATGCGTCCCAGCTCTTCGATGCGCTGGGCGGCGGAAGCCGGAGGTTGTGCATGAGCGACAGTCACGTCCACGAGCAATCGTCAAAGACCAAACACGTCTGACGCCGTCCTGCGGCGGTTCACATTCCTTTCACATCCAGCGACGATGGCCGCTGGCCATAGGCCGCGGCGGCGTAGGTGCGATTGACCTGCCGGGCGGCGCGGGCCTGGCTGATCTGCTTTCCGAGATTGAGCTTTCGCTGCTGCAGCACGAGCGCGTCATTGCGATCGGCTGTGGTGATCTGCTCGAGAAGCTGGCGGCTTTCAGCCATGGCAGAGTCGGCCCGCATGCGCGATTCGGGCGACAGCCGATCGACATAGTTGGCCCAGTCGCGGCGAATCGGCGCGACGGTGCGCTCCAGCTCAGCCAGCAGATCCAGCACCTTCTGGCGCGCGCCCAGCACTTCCAGCAGCTCCTCGGTCTGGCCCTGCTGCACGTGCTCGTGCTGAAGCTCAGCGAGCTTGGCCAGCCGGCGATAGAGCACGACCTGCTGTTCGAGTGACGCGATGACTGTGTCGGGCTGCATGGTGCTGTGCTCGGTTACCACATTCCTGAATCACTAGTCCACTTCAGCCACTGCTCCCAATACTGCTTGGGCATGGCGAACGAGCCGTCGGTGAAGGCCTCGGGCGGCATGCGGCGAAGCAGCCACTTGGCACGCTCGTTGGCAGTACGGGCTTCTTCCATGCGACCCAGGGCGCAATTGGCGTTGACGATCTGCACGTAGGCGGCCAGGGCCGACGGGTCATCCTGATACCGGAACGCCGCCAGGTCGTAGAGCGTGATGGCCTGTTCGTACTCGCCCAGGTCGTAGTGGCAGTCGGCGCGATAGAAGTGCGCCAGGCGGAGATAGAGCTTGTCGATCTCGCGCGACGGCGGACGGGCGCGGTACCAGTCGATGGCCTGATCGTAGAGCAGGCGCGCCTTCGTGAGGCGCTGGCGCCGGGCGGCGGTGGCTTCGCTGGCGTCGACGACGGCGTCGGCTGGGTTGAGGGAGACGAGCTGCACATCGAGCAGCTCGGCGCTCTTGCGATAGCTGTCAGCCATGAGGAAGAGCATCTGGCCGAGGCGCTCGTCGGTGGGATAGCGCTGCGTCCACTCCTCGAGCTTGGCGACGGCCTGCTCGTAGCGCTGCGTGCGGTAATAGAGCTGAGCCAGCTCGAAGAGGGCCTGGCGGAACTCTTCGGCTTCGGGGCTCATCAGGGGGTTGTTCTGGATGACGCCCAGGAGGACGCTTTCGGCTTTGCGATAAGCCGACGGGCCCTGAGCGATGTAAGCCTGTGCGAGCGGTACAGCGCTCTTGGCGGCTGCAAGGCTTCGCGGATAGCGGAACTGGTTGCGCTGGTAGGCGTCGATGGCTTTGTCGAGCATGCCGGCAGCCTGGAAGGCCCGGCCAAGGCGAAGCAGCGCATCCGGCGCGAGCTTGTCATCGGGCCGTTCGGCGACGAACAGCTCCAGCGCCGAGATGACGCGGTTCATGTCGCCGGCACGGTCGTACAGCTCGACGCCGCGCCACATCGCGTCGGCATAGCCGGCGTCGTCTGTAAGCGTGAGCAGGCGCGAGTGAGCGACGAGGGCATCACCGGCTTTGACGCGGAAGTCGCGGATCTGCTGCTGACGACGGACGCGGTCAGCCGGCTTGAGGTCGGCCAGCGAGGCTTCGATCTGCTCAGCGCGGCGCTCGTAGACCATCGCAAGGCGCGCGAAGAAGTCAGCCGTCGGCTCGCCGCGCAGTTCCTGCTCATAGCTGAGCACTTCCAGGGCAGCGGCGTAGTTCTGACGGCGGACCAGAAGATGCGCAGCCCGGGCGAGCTCGGAGATCGCTTCGGGGCGGAACTGGTCGCGCGACGCCTTTCGCTGGATTTCGTTGACCAGATCGTGCAGGTCGGTGACGCCGGCTTCATCCTCGCCAGCCATGATGCGGCTGACGCCGCGGCCCAGGCGCGCCAGCGGCGCGACGCGGGCATCGGGATGGCTGACCAGGACGACCTGGAAGAACGAGATCGCAGCCTGCGCCTCGCCCCGCTGCTGGTGAATGCGTCCGAGCAGGAGGCAGACATCAGCGTCGGTGGGATGGCGAACCTTAAGCTGATCGCGTGCGACGCGGAGATATCGCTCGGCTTCGTCGGTCTGGTTGAGCTTCCAGGCGAGATAGCCGAGGGCGTAGTTGATCTCGCCCTGTGCGATGGGATCGACTTCGAGCTGGAGGGCCTGGTTGAGCAGGTTGCGCGCCTCGGTGAGGGCGTCGCGCCGCATGAGCAGGTGCGCCTGCTGGGTCAGGGCCCAGGCCTTTTCGGTGTCGCTGACCTGCGGGTCGCCGGCGTATCGGCTGAGCGACGCCTCGGCTGCGCCGAGCTCGCCGCGGTCGATCTGCAGGCGGATGATCTTCTTCTGCACGGGCAGGCCGACATTGGGGTCGATCGCAATGGCTTGGCGGTAGTTGGCCAGGGCGTCGTCGGGCTGATCGAGGGCTTCGAAGCTCTCAGCCACGCGGCGGTGGATGTCGGCGGTCGGCTTGATGCCGAGCTGCAGCGCCAGTCGTGTCTGCTCGATGATGCGCTGGTGGTTGGCAGGGATGGAGATGCGCCGCTGCTGCTGGCCGAGTTCGAGGGCTTCGGCGAGCAGGATGCGGATTTGCCCTTCCTGGGTGGCTTGCAGTTCTTCGTTGGCGAGCAGTCGATTGAGATGCTCGATGGCGGCTTCGGGGCGCTTGTATTCGAGCAGCGTGCGCGCGGCGTCGATCTTCTGGTCGATCGTCAGCCCCGGCTTGGGGTCGATGAACAGCCACGCTGCGTAGGCGAAGAGCGCAAGGGACAACAGCAGCAGCGGGAGCTGCCAGAGTTGGGAGATTGAAAGCCTGTTCCCGGATGGCGTACGCGCCGAACCCATGGCATCCATGCCTTCCTGTTGCGATGAGTCGGATCATCCTGATCCGGCCAGCCGGCGTGGAAGCGAGCTTCCTGCGGCTACGCAACGGTTGCGCGGTTCAAAGGTCATCGCCCTGCCCTGGGCGACTTTACTATCTTAACGGGGTGGGGGTGAAACGCAAGGCGGATTTTGCGCGTGGGCGCAATAGACGCCGGAGACGGGCCAGAGCGCCAAGTTCCAACCAGTTGGCGGAAGTTTCCATGCTCCAAGCAATCGGCTGAAGCTCCCAGCTCCAACAACCAAGTTCCAAGGAAGCATCAAGTTCCAACTTCCAAGCTCCAAAGACGGTTCCTTGTGGGCAGCAGGCGTCGGATAGGCGATGCCCCGTTTGAAGCTCGGATGCTTATCTGATTGGAGCTCCCCCCCCACTGCCGACTGCCGACTGCAAACTGCAGACTCCCCCTCCAATGCAAACGGCTTCGGTCGCCGAAGCGCCGAAGCCGTTCACGCTGGGAGGAGGTCCGTAAAGATTGCGATCTCAACCAGCCGTGGCATCGCCGACGATGCGGCGCCAGCGGGTCGGGGTCAGGCCGGTGGCCTGCTTGAACCGGCTGGTGAAGTGGCTCTGATGGGCAAAACCACATGCTGCGGCGATGGCGGACAGTTCCTTCTGCCGGGCCACCAGCTCGCGCTTGGCCATGGCGATCTGGCAGTCGAGCAGGAAGTGCTTGGGGGTCAGCCCCAGCAGTTCCGTGAACCGGCGATGGAAGTGGAACGGGCTCAGATGCACGGTCCGGGCGATTTCCTGCAGCGTGGGTACGCGATGGAACTCGCTGAACATGAAGTGCATCGCGGGGATCATGCGTGCCAGTTCCGCGTCGGCTTTGAAGTCCTCGGGCTTGAGGTCGGCCCATTCGCGTGCCTCGGGCAGGAGGTTGACGAAGACGACCGGGCCGTTGCTGAGGGCGGGATAGCTGTCGAAGAACTTGACGCGGAAGTTCCACAGGTCGCCGCGGGAGTCGGGCAGGCTGACGCGATCCGCCATGCCGGCTGCCCGCTGGGGGTCAGCCACGAGGCGGGCGACGAGCTGGTTGATCTGCTCGACGAGGCGCTGATCGAGATTGTCCAGGCTTGAAGTCGCCAGGAGCTGACGCTTCTGGGCGTCGAAGACGAACTGGCGGGACTGGGCTGGATGCTCCAGTTGATCGAACGGCGCGGCAGCCTGCTGGCGGTCGGCGGCCATCTGGTCCAGCCGTTGGGCCAACTGGGTCAGCTCATAGAGGTCGCTCTGGGTGAACTCGCCCAGCTCGTTGCGGCGGTACACATGCAGCGCACCGGCATATCCGCGCAGGACCGGGGCATCCAGCGGAACGGCGGCTACATGCTCATAGCCGGAAGCGCGAACAAAATCCTGCAAATATCGGCCAGTTCCGTCGGGCCAAATGTCGTTGTTGGTCACCGTCCGCTGCTTCTGGATGGCGGTCCAGGTGACGGTGTCTTCGTTGGCGAACGCCCGGCTGTAGGTGCGCGTCCAGGCATCGGGGAGTCGTTCGGGCAGGAGAACCTGCACGCCGCCGCGGGGCATAGTGCTGACCAGCATCACCAGGTCATAGGCAACCCGCTGGCGGAGATCGGCAAATAGCTGATCGTAGTTGGGAGCCGAGGGGGTGGAAGCGCGTGTGGACGACAACGATTGCTCTGTGTCGAGGTTGTTCATGGTAATCATGTTTCTGATACGACGGCGCGGTGTGGCAGTTTGTGAGAAGGTGCTAACTTTTCAAAAAATCCGCACCTGATCTGTGAGTTGCATTACCTTGCGTAACCGAGCCGACCAAAGACATTAATGCAGCATACTCAAGCAATTAACATCAGCGGCCCGGCTGGATTGCGGCGGGCGGTCGCTGGTGAAAAGAGACATCATACCGCAACAGTAGGCCATCACAACCGTTGCGGCCAGGCAACATCCCGCAGAATCCGTAAGGGGTGGGGTTTTCAACAGATCGCGATTTTTCTTGGTCCTGGGGCCGGCAGGGGCTAGTGTGGGCTGCCGTGGCGGCACTGGCATGGTGCTTGCCAAGGGTGAAGTGCCATGATCGAGATGCTTTCCAGCCCGCTTTTCTGGGAAAAGAAGATCAAGATCGCGATCCTGACGCTGGCGACCTTTGCGGCGCTGTGCTGATCGGCCGGGTCGCGTTCCGCGTCCAGCGGCGGGCGAACCGCGCTTCCGCCGGGCCATGATCGGATTACCCGCCCCACCGTCGTATTTCCCACCTGCTGACGGCCGTTATGTGGTTGCCCCGGGGATTGTGAAGCTTGGCCGCGATTGCGGCGGGGGCAAGCTCGACCAGCAGGTCTTCCAGTTCGATCACCACTTTTCAACCTACCGGCAGGCCAAGCTCGCGGCGCTGACGGAGCGGGCTGGGAGGTATGTCTGCCGGCACGACCTGACAGATGCGGTCGAACGGGCGGCGAGCGGGTTCATCTGCGAACGTCTGTTAACCGAGCATCCACAGTGGTTTGCGAGGCGCGATGGCGGGCTGGACTGCCGGCTGACGGGCGAGTTCCTCCCAGCCGAGGCGATCTCGCTGGATACGTTGAGCCTGCAGATCCAGGAAGACCTGGCCATCATGAGCACGGCTGGCCGGCGGCACTGGGTGAGCTATCTGCATCTGTGCTTTCCCAACCGATGGGCTGCGACCGACAAGATCGGCGGCTCGTTCGCCCGCATCCATGAGCCGGTCGCGGGTATGGAGCAGATGAACCACCATGGCGACCGCTTCGCAGCCATGATGGTGGGTGCTAGCGAGCCACTGGTGCGGTTCGCTTGGGGGATCACGTTCGACGATCGGCTGAACCAGCATCCCCAGACGCCGCGAAAGCCGTTTGATCCGGGCAACCCAGCCGCGTGGCTGCGCGTGGAACGGCAGACGATCTGCGGCCTGCCGGCGGTTGGGGCAGCCATCTTTACGGTCCGGACCTATCTGTATGACGTGCGACAACTGCCAGCCGAGAGGCGGCTGCGCCTGGCTGAGGCTGTCGAGACGATGCCGGCTGAGTCCGCCAGGTACAAAGGGCTGGCCGATTGCCGCGAGGCGCTGGTCGCGTGGTTGAGGTCGCCTACTTCGGCTCATCGATGGCTGTCGAGGTGATGACCATAGCCGGATCGTCCTCGCGGATGCTGACGACTTCGATGGCGGGATTGAGGCGGCACAGGGCCCTTCGCAACGGCGCGAGCCGGCCCACGGCATAGTCGTTCAGCGGGATGATCCGCCCGTCGGCCAGATGCAATTCGCGCCGATCGACAGGCTCGCGGCTTCGGCCCATGCCGTGCAGGATGCGGCGATTAACCCACTGGCGGATGTCGTCGATGCAGACGACCAGCGGCTCGTGGTCGGGGCGAACGAGCGTCAGGTGACGACCGTCGATCCGACATTCCCATACGCCGCCGCGCACGCACGTCCATATCGCCCTGCCGAGGGCGATCAGCAGGATGATCGCCACCAGGCTCCAGATGTAGGTACGGACGACGTTGTTGACACCGGCGGCTTCGAACAGGCCGACGAGGATGCCGGCTGCCAGCCCGATGCGAAGCAGGAGGATTCCCGCCCTGCCGACGGCTGTGCAGCGGCGGTAGAAGACGGGTTGCGGCGGATAGGTCATTACCTGCGTCATGACATCCTATGGGTCGTATCGGCATGAGGAGGGTTAGGAGGGCATTTTTCGCAACCGCAATGCCCACAGCCGCTCCCGTCCGACGTGCCCCCCGCGCCGAAAGCTCGTCAATAGAAAGTTAGCCCCGGCCTCGCGACTACCCCTTCGTCGCCCCCCCTTTCATCGCTCCATCTCCCAATCTCGCAATCTCTCACTCAGTCGCTCAATCCATTTGACACACCCGCCCCTTCGCCCGACATTGCCCGCCATGTTCACTGCCGTCCTGGATGATCGGTTTCCGATTCTCAAGCAGTACGCCGAGGGGAATCGTGAGGTGATGGATCTCGGCTGCGTCGATGCGCGCCCCCAGCGGAACACCGCCGGCGAGCGCATCGCCAAGCCGAATTTCCTCTTCAAGCGGATCTGCGAAGTCAATCCGAATGTGCTCGGCGTCGACATCGATGCCGAGGGCATCGAGCAGCTCAAGCAGCAGGGCTACAACGTCGTCCGGGGCGACGTCGAGACGATGGACCTGGGCTGGAAGTTCGACACGATCATCGCCGGCGAGATCATCGAGCATCTGGAGAACTGCGGCCTGTTCCTGCGGAACATGCGGCGGCATCTGAAGGATGACGGCGTGATCATCATCTCGACGCCCAACCCCTTCTATTGCGGGCAGACGTGGAAGATCTGGCGCTACGGCCGGCCGATGGTGCATGAAGATCACATGAACTGGCAGGACCCGACGACGCTCGATGCCCTGCTACGGCGCACGGGGTTCGAACCGTTCGACGGCTACTGGATCCAGCCGCCGAAGAACATCTTCAAGACCTGGAAACGCTTCCTGCGGCCCTACTTCTGCAGCTCCTTCATGCGACTCGCCCGGCCGGCGAAGTAACACCCCGCATGCAGATCCTGCAGATCCTGGCAGTCTGCGCGGCACGCAACCGCATGCCCTGCGGATTGCCTCCCTTCGCCGCACCCACCTGTCACACCAGATCACACGCCTCCGGCGGCATCCACTTTTCGGGCTTGCCCTTCCACTTCACATTGCAGCCAATGGGGTTGGTCACCTCGACCGGCGGCTTGCGGCCGGCCAGCAGCGCCTCGACCGCATCCTCCAGCTCATGCGTGCGCGCCAGCGACGGATCCTTCGGATTGTCGTTCATCCTACCGGTGTAGCGCAGGCGACGCTCGGCATCGAAGACATAGAAATGGGGCGTGCGCAGCGCGCCGTAAGCCCGGGCCACGTCCTGCGACTCATCGCGGGCATAGACAAACGGGAAATCCCGCTCGCGAGCACGGATCTTCATGTGCTCGAACGAATCGGTCGGATGATTGTCGGTCTCGTTGGCGTTGATCGCGATCATGCCGACGCCGCGCGGCGCGTAGCGGAGGGCGAAGTCCTTCATGAGCTGCTCGCTGCCGACGACGTACGGACAGTGATTGCAGGAAAAGACAACGACCAGCAGCTTGCAGTCCTTGAAGCTGTCCAGCGTGTAGGTCTTGCCGTCGGTCGCGGGCAGGTTGAAATCAGGGGCTTTGTCGCCGATCGACAGTGTAAATCCCATGGTAAACGTCTCCTTCCGTCGTGTTGCAGTTCCGGCACGTGGAATGGGATGCTGATAGCGATGCCGCATTAGCTTGGGCGCGTGGGCATCGCATGGACACGAGCCTTTGGATAGAGTCTATCCGATGAAGATCGTGATCGCACCCGACAAGTTCAAGGGGTGTCTGACGGCTGTGAAAGTGGCTGCCGCGATGGCCGAGGGGATCGCGCGCGTCGATGGCGGCATCGAGGTGGATCTGTGCCCCATGGCTGACGGCGGTGAGGGGACAGTGGAGGCGCTGGTCGCCGCGACCGGCGGCAAGACCGTCACGCGGCGAGTCACCGGCCCCCTGCCGGACATGCGCGTGGATGCGACGTTCGGCATTTTGGGCGACGGGCGCACGGCTGTGATCGAAATGGCGGCTGCCAGCGGCTTGGCGCTTGTGCCGCCCGCGGATCGCGATCGGATGCGCACGACGACCTTCGGCACGGGCGAGCTGATCGTCGCAGCCGCCGAGATGGGGTGCGAGCACATCATCCTGGGGATCGGCGGCAGCGCGACAGTCGATGGCGGGTTGGGGTGTGCGCAGGCGTGCGGATTGCCGGTGCTGATGAAGGATGGCGAGCCGGTGGCGGATACCGATCCGCTGGTCGGCGCCGACCTGGAGCGCGTGATGTACATCAAGCGCGGGCGCGGCAGCCGCGTGGATGGGCTGCGGATCACCGTCGCCTGCGACGTGACCAATCCGCTGACCGGCCCCCACGGGGCAGCGGCTGTGTACGGCCCGCAGAAAGGCGCGACGCCGGAGGCGGTCGAGCTGCTGGACCAGTGGCTAAGCGGTCTGGCCGCTCGGACGCATACCCTGGAGGAGGCGAATGCCCCCGGCGCCGGCGCTGCCGGCGGCCTCGGCTGGGCGATGGCGGCGTTCTTCGGCGCGACATTGAAGCCGGGAATCGATCTTGTGATCGATGCCGTCGGCCTTCGCCAGCGGTTGGCCGGAGCCGACCTGTGCCTCACAGGCGAGGGTCGGCTGGATGAGCAGTCGCTGGCCGGCAAGACGCCGGTAGGCGTCGCCCGCTGCTGCCGCGACGCCCGCGTGCCGTGCATCGCCATTGCTGGAACGGTCGAGCCGGCGTTGGATCTCGCCGCAACAGGCATCACAGCCGCCTTCGCCACGGCCCACAGACCGATGATGTTGGAACAGGCGATCGCCGATGCGCCAAACCTGATCGCGCATACAACGGGGCAGGTCATTCGGGCATTCTGCGCGGGGAACGGCGTGACAAGGTGAGGGGGGTGAAGTCGTTTCACCATGTCACCCACTCACCTTGTCACCTTGTCATCTTCTTCGGGCGCCGTTCTCAGCCGATCACGATCCCCCACCGCGTCGGCCGGCGAACTGGCTGAAGAGCTTGCGCATCTCCTGCAGGCGTGTGAAGCTGGGTTTGGGCTGGAGCAGGTCGTCGAGCAGGCCGCCGCCGGGGAGGCTTTGGCGGACATCGGCCAGGTCCGACCACGCGACGCTCTCGACATACGGCTTGCTGAGGGCCAGCCGATAGACGGCCTGCATCCACTCTGCCTGGAGGGCTGGATCCCACGGTCGATGCCAGCGTCCGCCCCGCTCGGGGTCGAGATCGCCCCCGCTGCGGTCGCCGGGGTCGGGTGTCGATCGCCCCGGCGCGCACACAGCCGTCAGGAAGACCGGCCGGCCGAGCGTGCTGAACTTGTCCAGCAGACACGAAAGCTGGAACAGATCGCGCGTCAGCCGCCCCGGCTGGGGCGTGCCCATCTGGATCTCCAGGCCGAAAGCCTCAAAGCCGATCCCCGCCTGCGCGACCATCTCGGCGTAGAGCATTGGCGGCACGGTGTGCGGGCGCGAGGCGTGATACTCGCCAAACGGATGCGAGATCGTCACCAGCGTCTTGGCGTTGGGCAGGACGTTCTTGACCTGCGTCACCAGCATGCGCGTCAGCTCGATGATCTGCTCGAAGCTGAGATGAAACATGTTGTTGGCGCTCAGGCCCGCAGCCACGTTCCAGATCGAGACCGTCCGCTTGTAGCGATGGACCATCTTCTGGACGTAGCTGTACGCCAGCTCGCGAACGGCGTCGTAGTCCTCCTCGTAGAGGGCCATCCAGTCAGGGACAGCCTGCTCATCGAGGCGCACCAGCGGCCCGGCGATCACGGGAATGCGCCGCCGGCTGAAATGCTCCATCCAGCCGTCGAGCGCAGTCGTCTCGAAGCTGTCTTCTGTCGGCTGAACATCGCGCCAGTTCGTGGGGATGATGACGTAGTCGAAGTTGGTCGAGACCAGCTCGCGATATCGTTCGTTCTGGACGGTCGGATCGATGCGGCAGCCGAAGATGTGGCGGACAAACTGCCCGGCTGTTCGGCGGCGGTTGATCAGCAGATCGGCGTGGAACATGGCCAACTGCTCGGACAGATCGATCGCCTTGGCCAGAGCCTGATCCGCCAGCAGCGCGGCTTCGCCGGGCTCTTCCAGCTTGGCCAGGGCATCGGCGAAAAGAGCCTGGGCTTCGCGCAGCAGTTGGATGTATTTGTCCGCCCGCGGGAAGTCGAACAGGTTCCAGTCTTCCTGCTTCTGGATGATTTTCATCAGCCGGAAGCGGGCGAGCTCGACGTTCAGGTTGTAGGGCTTGGCTCGATGGCGGAGGCGCGTGGTTTCCAGGTGGTACTGGCCGATCTCGCCGGCATCCCACAGCAGCGCAACGCCCATGGCTTGCTCGTCGTTGCGATGCACGTGCAGCAGGCCGTCGGTGAAGGTCACGTCCCCGGGCAGGGGCACGGATTCCGGACCGATCGCCACTGCGCCGACCGGTTCGAAGTCTTCGACCCGCTTGCCATCGCGATAAATCTCGAACTTTACAGCCATGCTATTGCCATCGTTCCGTCGGTGTCCGCCGCCCCCCGCGCCCCTGCATGGAACGCCCGGGAACGCGGGCCAAAGGCCCACCAGCCCTTAGCCCCGCCATCTTAACAAAGCGGCCGGGCCTGTCCCAGTGCCCGGAAGATCATCGCGCCAACCCGGTCGGGAACCCGTTTCCCCGGCAGCCGAGCGCGAATCCGCATCGCCACGGCGAGATCGGCGCGGATCCGCCGTACAATACAGAGATGGACCTGTTTGGCGATGTACGACAAAAGAATCTGAAATCCGTGGCGCCCCTGGCGGTACGGATGCGGCCGCGGACGCTGGACGAGTTCGTCGGCCAGCAGCATTTCCTGGGCGAGGGGAAGCTGTTGCGCCGTATGCTCGAAGCCGACCGCCTCACCAGCGTCATCTTCTACGGCCCCCCGGGCACCGGCAAAACCACGCTGGCTGAGCTCATCGCCCGCTACACGAAAAGCCATTTCGAACAGGTCAACGCCGCCGCTGTCGGCGTCAAGGAAGTCCGGACGATCCTCGACTCAGCCAAGGCCCGCCTGGGCAACTCCGGCCAGCGGACCGTCCTGTTTCTCGATGAGATCCACCGCTTCAACCGCGCCCAGCAGGACATCCTGCTGCCCGACGTCGAAAGCGGTCAGATCCTGCTGATCGGCGCGACAACGGAGAACCCGTTTTTCGCGGTCAATTCGCCGCTGATCTCGCGTTCGCAGATCTTCCAGTTTGCCCCGATCAGCGAGGAGGACATCAAGAAGCTGATCCGCCGCGCGATCGCAGATACTGAGCGCGGCTTCGGCCGGCTGAACATCGCCATCGATGAGGATGCCCTGTCCCATTGGGCGACCACCAGCGACGGCGACGCCCGCCGGGCGCTGATGGCACTGGAGGTGGCAGTGCTGTCCCAGCAGTCTGCAGCCGGCAGTCGGCAGCCTGCAGAGAGCGAGACAGCCGGTACTGCAGACCGCAGACCACAGACTGCAGACGCCATTCACATCACGCTGGATGTGGCGGAACAGTCCATCCAACGGAAGGCGATCGTCTACGACGCCACGGGCGACGAGCATTACGACGCGGCGTCCGCCCTGATCAAGAGCATGCGCGGGTCGGACCCCGACGCCGCGGTCTACTGGGTGGCGCGGATGCTCGAAGCCGGGGAGGATCCCCGCTTCATCGCCCGCCGGATCGCGATCCTGGCGTCGGAGGACATCGGCAATGCCGATCCGCAGGCGCTGCAGGTGGCGGCTGCGTGCTATCAGATCGTCGAGCGGATCGGTATGCCCGAAGCCCAGCTCACCTTGGGTCAGGCCGCCATCTACATGGCTTTGGCCCCCAAGAGCAATGCCTCGGCTTTGGCGATCTGGGGGGCCATGAAGGACGTAAGAGAAGGGAGGACCGTCCCCGTCCCGCGCCACCTTCGGGATACGCACTACCAGGGCGCCCAAAGGCTGGGACATGGCGAGGAATACCAGTATCCTCACGATTACGAGGGGGGATTTGTCGAGCAGGACTATCTTGGGGTAGATAAGGTATACTATCACCCCAAGGGATTGGGGTTTGAGGCGGAGCTATACCGGCGGTTGGAGCAGCTTCGAGGCAAATCCGCCGCCGAGAAAACCGACGCAGAAACAGAAGCGCCTTAGCCGATAAGGCGATTGGTCCGGGCAGTCCCTACGTTACGGGAAACGAGGTTCATGACCGAAGGCATCAGCAAGTCGGCAGTACGGCGACAGTTGCGCGCGATCCTCAACGCCATGAGCGAAGCCGAGCAGCGCTCGGCCAGCCTGTCGGCGTGTAGTCGCGTCGCCCAGACGCCTGAGTTCATCCGGGCGCGCGTGGTCATGCTCTACCTCAGCACCCCCACCGAGCTCGACACGGCGCCGCTCGCCCTGCGGGCCTGGCAGGCCGGCAAAACCGTCGCCGTCCCCCGGGTGAGCTGGGATCAGCGCCGCATGCTCCCCATCGAAATCACAAGCCTTCACACCAATATCGAATTGACCGGCCCGGGCGTCCGCGAGCCCACTTCCGGCGCTCCCATCCCGATCGATCTGATCGACCTGGTGATCGTCCCGGCACTGGGGTTCAGCGAAGACGGCCATCGCATCGGCCGCGGCATGGGGTTTTACGATCGCTTCCTGGCGCAGGAAGAGTTCATGGGCGTCTCCTGCGGCTTGGGCTTTGAGCAGCAGGTCCTGCCCACCCTCCCCGTCCAGCCGCACGACATGCCCCTGGCGATGATCGTCACCGACCAGTCCGTCCGCCGATTTGCAAGTCACGCGATCGCACACTGATCAGTTGCCAGTAGCCAGGGTAGGGGAAGATCCAAGATCCAAGGAAGCTTCAAGTTCCAAGCTCCAAAGGTAACTCAAACACGCATGGCGCCCCCCCTCTTGGAGCTTTCTTCTTTTGTCCCTTGGAACTTCCTTGGAGCTTGGTGGTTGGAGCTTGGAGTTTTCGACTGTAACTGGTCCACTGAAGCAGCCGCCACGACCACCTCTCCCGTTCATCCGAGTCTCTCCCTGTCCTGCCCACCTCACATTTCACGCGCAGAAACAGCCGCTAACGCTTGTACATCCCGTCAATAGGGGTAAGCTGTCTGTGCGGGCGGATCGCCGCATATCGGCTTACGCGCAGCCCGCGGGCAACTGCATTCCATCCAATCCGAGAACACGGAGGTTCTCATGAGTCGCTCACGCAGAATAGCCAGCCGAGCCCTGTTCGCCGTCCTGGCGGTCGTAATCGTTCTGGGCCTGGTCTCCTACTTCCACAACGTGTCGAAATCCAACGCCGAGCAGACGGCAGCCGACAATGCCGCGCCCACGCCCCCCGCACAGGATCAGCCGGCGCCGCCGGCCGGTCCGCAGCTTCAGCCCGGCGCGCTCGTGACGGCTACGCCGCTTGACGGCACCGGCTATGCCACCGTCGGCTCGGTGACACCCCCGACACCCCCAGCCGCGCCCGCCCAATCCGCCAAGCCGCAAACGCCGGCTGCTACGCCCGCTCCCGCGCCGCGCGTCACGCCGCCGGTCCTGGCAGTCCCAGCCGACAAGGCTGTCGCCGAGGGCAAGCGCCTTCTCGACGCCGGTGAGCTGCTCAAGGGACGCGACGTCCTCAACGCCGCCCTCGTCTCCGGGCAGCTCAGCGCGTCCGACGCCGCCATCGCCCGCCAGCTCATCCAGCAGGCCAATCAGGAGATCATCTTCTCCCGCAAGACCTTCCCGGATGATCCCTGGCAGGACGTCTACACCGTTCAGAGCGGCGATCTGATGGTCCGCATCGCCAACCGGTTCTTCACGCCCTACGAGTTCATCTGCAAGATCAACGGCAACATCGATCCGCGCCGCATTCGCCCCGGCCAGAAGCTCAAGGTCATCAAGGGCCCCTTCCATGCCGTCGTCAATATGAAGGACTTCCGGATGGACCTGTACCTCGGCTCACCGGGTGGCAGCGATGCGATGTATGTGATGTCGTTCCCCGTCGGCCTGGGGGCTGACAACTCCACGCCTACCGGTCTGTGGGTCGTCCCCTCCGGCGCCAAGGCGCGCAATCCCGTCTACTACAGCCCGCGCGGCGAAGGAATCATCGCAGCCGATGATCCGAAGAACCCGCTGGGCGAACACTGGATCGCCCTCGAAGGCATCGAAGGCAACGCCGTCGGCGCGCAGTCCTACGGCATCCACGGCACGATCGAGCCCGAAAGCATCGGCAAGCAGGCCTCCATGGGCTGCATCCGCCTCCACAACGACGACGTCGCCCAGGTCTTCGAGATGCTCTACGAGGTGAAGAGCCACGTGAGGACGGTGGAGTAGGGTGGGAGAGACGAAGAGACGAAGAGACGAAGAGACGAAGTGGCAATAGCAACGAAGGGGAAGGAAGGCCCCGTTTGGCGGCCGCGCTTGCGCGGCATGTTGCGTCGCAGGGTCCGCTTCAGCGGACCGGTTATGCTCGGCAAGCTCCAAGCTCCAAACACCAAGCTCCAAAGAAGCTCCAAACGCGCCGTCGCTTGTCACTGCCGGCCACCCTTGAAGCTTGGTTCTTGAACCTTGGAACTTCCCTGGATCTTGGATCTTGAACCCTGGAACTTCCCCCACTCCACCAACTGCCAACGAAACAATCAACAACGACCCGGGCGTCCCATGTGCCTCGCACATTCGGACGCCCGGGCCGTTTACAGATCAGCGGTGCGTGACGCACACATGCCGATTAGTCACCGACCTCCACCTCCAGCTTCGCACCGTCGTCATCGACGTCGCCGTCGACCTTGCAGCCAACCACCGCCACGCCCATCACCATCACCAGCATCGCCAGCCAAATCGCTTTCATGGCACACTCCATTTCCCTTGCAGGGCTCACCCCGCATTCGTTGAGTAATCGCAGCGGACAGCCCGCCGCACCCAACTCAACAATACAAACGCAGTACCAAGTGCGATTCTGACCCGAAACCGGGCCCATGCATTGTGGCGCTCCGACAAAATGCCGTACCCCCTTACCGGCGCGTCTTGACCGCCCCCCGCGGGCGGGCGACGGGCACCGCAGCGCGATACTCCTCTTCGCTGATCAACCCCGCTTCCCAAAGGAACTGGCTGGGGCGCGAGGGCAGGTGTCTGGCGGATCGCGAAGCCGCATAGCTCCCGGCGCGCGACTCGCACCACGTCACACGCAGCAGCTTGCGCGCCCGCGTGAATCCGACATAGCAGAGCCGCCTTTCCTCATCGAGCCCGCGCTCGCCGCGGTCCTTCACGGCTTTGTCGTGCGGCAGGATCCCCTGCTCCAGGCCGATCATGTAGACCACATCAAACTCCAGCCCCTTGCTGGCATGCAGCGACATCAGCCGAACGGCATCGTCCGTCTGCTGCTGGTCGGCTTCGGTATACAGCGAAATGCTTTGCAGATAGTCGGCGATGTCGGCTCGCCGATTCTGCTGAGAAAACTGCGCAATGCTGTTGAGCAGCTCATCGACGTTGCGACGGCGATCCTCATATTCGCCCTTCTCTTCGTATCGATCGCGCAGCCACTGGTCGTACTGCGTCCGCTGGACCAGTGCCGACGCCACCTCGGCAACCGTCATCCGCGCGACCGGCAGTGCAAACAGATCATGCGTCTGCCGGCAGGCGCGGATGGCTGCATCACTGAGCGGCCGGCCGAGCTCATCGCGCACCTGCTCGGGCGATCGCATGACCGACAGCAGGTCCATCCCATGCTGCTCAGCCCAGGCTTCGATGCGCCCAATCAGCGCATCGCCCATCCCCCGCGCCGGCTTGTTGGCGATGCGGTGAAACGAGATGCCGTCGTGCGGATTGCACACAAACCGCAGCATCGACAGCACATCCTTCACCTCCATCCGCTCGTAGTAGCTGCCGGCGCCGACGACCGTATACGGGATCTGCCGCTTGGCCAGCGCCTGCTCGATGAGGCGGGACATGTCGTTCGTGCGGTAGAAGACCGCCATATCGCGCGGATGCGTGCCGGTGCGCATGAGATTGCGGATGTTCTCGGCGATGCCCTCCGCTTCGTCTTCCGGCTTGGCGAACTTGACGCAGCGGACAGGCTCGCCGTCGCCGCGCGCAGATTTGAAGTCGATCGCAATGCGGCCGCTGCAATGGCGGATCAGCCGATCGGCTACCTCGATCACCTGCGGCGTCGAGCGATAGTTCACGCCGAGCTTCACGATCTTGCACGATCCGGTCTTCCGCTCGCCGTTGGCGATGAAGCGGGGAATCCCGTCCGGGCTGGCTCCGCGCCACTCGTAGATGCTCTGATCGGCATCCCCCACAGCCAGGATGTTGTCCTCCTCCCCCGCCAGCAGCTCGACCAGCTCGTTCTGCGCACGGTTCGTATCCTGGTACTCATCCACCTGGATGAAGCGGAACCGCGCCTGCAGCCGCCCACGGATATCGTGATGCTCGCGCAGCAAGCGCACCGTCTCGCTGAGCAGCGCGCTGAAATCCGCCTGATTCCGTTGACGCAGCGTGCGGACGTAGTCGCGGATGATGCTCAGCTCCCCGTCGCGCACGCGATCGCCGGCTACTTCCAGCAGCGAAGCGTCATCCTCCCCCAGCCGCTCGCGCCACTCGTTGACGACCCACGCCAGCACGCGTGCCTGCGGCTTGGTCGGCTCAAGCCCCTTGCGGCGGGCGATCTGGAGGATCAGATCGATCTGATCGCCGTCATCCAGCACCGTCATCCGCGGCGAATACCCCAGCGGCGCGCCGAGTTTGCGCAAAATCACGCCGCACAGGCCATGGAAATTGCTGATCGTCACGCGATCGGCAGCCGCCCCGCAGGCTTTGGCGATCCGCTCGCGCATCTCGTCCCGCGCCTTATTGGTGAAGGTGATGCACAGGATGTTGGCTGGATCGATCCCCTGCCGGATCAGCCGCGCCGTGCGCTCCGTGAGCGTCCGAGTCTTCCCCGATCCCGGCCCCGCCAGCGCCAGCATCCGCCCGTAAACGTGCGACGCAACCAATTCCTGCTCAGGGTTCAACCGCATAAGAACAACCGCCCGTGGGAGGGGCAGAGAATAGCACCTGCTCGCATCCACGCAATCCCACTCGTATCGCCAGCCTGCTCGTTGCGCTTGTGACACCCCGGACGACGGATCTCAATAGGCTCGGACAACACGAAGGCCGGGAAACGCGGTGTAATGCTTGACGTTCTGCGTGAATACCGCGGCGCCCCGCCGGCGCGCCGTGGCTGCGATCTGGCAGTCAGGCCAGTCGACACCACGCGACAGCCGAAACTGACAGTACAGGTCCAGGGCGGACAGGCCATCAGCCTCACTGGGAATTGCCACGTCGAAGGACTGCAGAAAGGACTCGATCAGCGATTGCTCGTTTCGATCGCGAGCGCCCGTAAGCAATTCGGCGGCTACAAACAGATGCGTTTGCGGCCGGCCGACGGCGAATTGATCTGTGAGAAACGAAATCGCAACAGCCCGGCCACGCAGGCAGTCAATCAGAATCGAGCTGTCAAACAATCCGCCGCTCATGACGCTTCCCCATTGTCATGCGGGCGAATCGCTTCGCCGCATCATGCGCTCGCGCAGCAGCTTCGATGCCGCCACGGGGTCATCGGGCAGGTCCGCACGATCCTTCCATATCCCCAATGCCGGGTGCCCCGCGATCGAGCCACGTGCATCGCCGGGCTTGGAAGCCACCAGCTCATTGACCTTGGCTTGGACTTCCGCCAGTTCAGCTTTGCTGAGCCGCGCCAACACTGCAATGATCTCGGCCGTACTCATATTGAAGAATTATATCATCGCCGATAGCCTGTCGATAGCGTTTGCTTGCTCCATCCTGCCTTCGGAGCAAATAGACGGATGCCCTGCTTGCATGATGAACCTTTTCCCTGTCTCGCAAGGTAAATGGCGCCGCGCGCAATGATAAGAATTGTTGGAACATCTGCAGGCGCAGCCGCGCTGTTGAGCTTCGGCATCGCATGGGCACTCATCGCGCGTTTTTACGAACAGCATGTGGATTGGGTTAATCGCCTGTTGCTCAGCGGGACACTCCTGGCGGCGATCGCCCTCGGCTGCGGGATTTACGGGTTAATCAGCCGATACCTGAAGCGATGATGCCAGGATGCGCTCCCATCCTGCGGATTGAAACCGCAAATGAACACAGATGGCGGCTGATGAATGACAAATGACGCATGAAGTGAGCCGCCGACCGCCGACTCCCTCCGCCGCCAAGCTACTGGTAGGGCAGGCTATCTGCCTGCCGCACCAATGCGCGGATGCTGCCGGCACGCATTAGCGTGCCCTACTTTGCCTGCCACTCACTGCCAATCGACTTCAGGTCATCCACTGCCAACTGCCAACCAACCACTGCCGACCGCAGACTGCTGACTGCTGACTACTGCCCCCCCTCCCCCTTGCCATTCCCCCGCCCCAAGGTTACATCCTCTCCTACCCATGTCCCAGCGACCCAACTTCCTCTTCATCCTCATCGACGACCTCGGCTGGCGCGATCTGTCGTGCTATGGCAGCACCTTTTACGAGACACCCGGACTCGATCGCCTGGCAGCCGAAGGCATGACCTTCACTGACGCCTACGCCGCCTGCCCGGTCTGCTCGCCCACGCGAGCCAGCCTCCTCACCGGGCGATACCCTGCCCGTGTCGGCGTCACCAACTACATCGGCGGCCACAGCACCGGCCGGCTGATCGATGCCCCCTATATCCGCCAGCTTCCGCTGGAGGAATACAACCTCGCCCGAGCCCTCAAAGCCGGCGGCTACGTGACCTGGCATGTCGGCAAATGGCATCTGGGCGAAGCCCCTTTCTATCCCCAGCACCAGGGCTTTGATGTCAACATCGGCGGCTGCCATTACGGCCACCCATACAAGGGCTACTTCGCCCCATGGCAGATCGAGCATCTGCCCGAGGGCCCCGACGGCGAGTACCTCACCGACCGCATCACCGACGAAGCCATCCGCCTCATCCGCAACCACGACGGCAGCAAGCCGTTCTTCCTCAACCTCTGGCACTACGCCGTCCATACCCCCATTCAGGCCAAGCCCGAGGACATCGAACGCTTCAGCCGCAAAGCCGAGGCCATGGGCCTGGACAAACAGCAAGCCCTCGTCGAAGGCGAGCACTTTCCCACCGATCAGAAGCGACACCTGCGCGTCATGCGCCGCATCATCCAGTCCGACCCCGGCTACGCAGCCATGGTCTGGAACCTCGACTGGAACATCGGCCGGGTCCTCGACGCCCTGCGCGAAACCGCCCAGCTCGACAACACCGTTGTCATCTTCACCTCCGACAACGGCGGCTTGGCGACAGCCGAAGGCTCGCCGACCTCCAACCGTCCGCTGGCGGAGGGCAAAGGCTGGATGTACGACGGCGGCACGCGCGAGCCGCTGATCGTCCGCTATCCGCGGCTGATCCAGGGCGGCTCGACCTGCAGCGTCCCCGTCACCAGCCCGGACTTCTACCCCACGTTCCTCGAGCTAGCCGGCTTGGACCCCATCCCCGAGCAGCATTGCGACGGCGAGAGTTTCGTCCCGCTGCTGCGCGGCGGCTCGCAGCTTCGCCGCGATGCGATCTTCTGGCACTACCCCCACTACGGCAACCAGGGCGGCACGCCCGCTTGCGCCATCCGCGCCGGCGACTGGAAGCTGATCGAGTTCTTCGAAGATGGCCGCGCAGAGCTCTACAACCTGCGCGAAGACATCAGCGAATCGCGCAACGTCGCTCAGGACCACCCGGAGAAAACCAACGAACTCAAAGCCCGCCTGGCCCAATGGCGAAAAGAAGTCCAAGCCAAGATCCCCCAGCCCAACCCGGCCTACCGGCCGGGATGATTGGAGCTTGGAACCGCAGATGAACGCGGATGAACGCAGATTGGGCTGACAAGGTGAGGGGGTGACACCGTGAAACGGCCAAAGACAATCTTTAGGTGCGCGATGCCGAGCCCTTGGAAATCAGCCAAAGTGCCAGTTCCTGCTGATCGTCTGTTCACGCTCCCTATGAAAGCTCCCACACTCCCCGCGGTGACACATCAGAGGGCCTGATCAATCCTTCCCGACGAAGCAAATCACCCGCCCACCGAAGTTCGTGCTGCCACTCGTAAAGCAGGTCGCCTTCGTTACGAATGTCATGCTCGTGGTTATCCCAGACGTAGCGCGAGATCTCTAGAATAGTCGCGCTGCCACCCAACGCCTTAAGAGCCTCTTCGACCCACTCGGTCATGATGACTCGCCCTTTTGCCACCGCTGATCCTCCTCCCATCGCTATCAGGATGCGCGTCAATCCTTAGGCGCGCCGCCCGAATCATCACGCCCTCTCCTGCATCCACCGGCTGCTCAAATGCGCATCTTCTTATGGACGACGTTCGCGTTCCCTCACCGCCTCAAACGCATCAATTGCGATCCAGCCAGTTTTACTGCTATAGCTTATTCAGCGCCGCATCGAGCGTTGCCTTGATCTTCTTCGTCTCGATCGCCGGGTCCACGCACTGGATGTATTCAACTGCCGCCAGGTCATCGCCGCGCTTTCGGTTCTGTCTTGGCTCAAGTGCTTCGATCAGGATCGCTTCCAAGGCGGGAATGAGTTTGGCTGCCTCGAATGTCTGGGGCAGACGTCCGAGCTGGCCGGTGTCAGAGACTGGCAGCAGACCGAACCAGGAGAAACGGTCCCAGCGCGCCGACATCCGATCGATTGTGTGTTCGTACAACCGGCGTCCGAGCGGACGATCAGTCGTGCGCCCGACATAGATGACCTCACGGCCATCATACAGAAGATAGATCCCCAGTTGCTGGTTGAAATCAACCGGCGTGGCGCCGATCTGCTGCATGCCGAGCAGCTTCGGGGTTGCGGTCCATTCGACGGCATCACGACGCCAGAACATCCCAAACGAACTGATGATGTCGTATTGCTCTTCGGCCTCGTCAGACTCTTCCACCTCCGGCGTCAGTTTTGCCGGAATTCCGCTCACGGCGCCACGCAGCGCAAAGGTACCCTTCGCGACGCGGATGTATGGGGAGGCCGGACCATCGCGCTTGATCGAAGCAGCGAGCTGCGCATTCACCGTGGCTGCAGGTGTCGCCCCGACATTGCGGCGCAATCCCTGCGCAATGATGCGCTCTGTGATGTCCTTGTAGTGG
>CALEKX010000013.1 GCA_937904525.1 uncultured Phycisphaerales bacterium | reverse complement strand
CTGGGTGCGGTCCACATTCCCAACAGGAGCTGTAGATGAAGGCGTTTGTTGTCGCTGCCGCTGTGAGCGGAATGGCTGGTACGGCTGCCGGTGCGTTGAACCTGTCGTTTCAGACGGTGCTGGATGGCTCTCCGACGGGGAACGCAGCTCTCGGCATTTCCGGGTATTCGGTCGGAACGGGTGGGCAGGTCGCGGCTGTGGTGCAGGAAATAGATCTGCTGACCTCCGGCATGCAGGACGTTGTCCTCTACCGCCCTGCCGGCGCGGCGTCCATCAATGATGTGGAGATCGCAGGCTCATCGACTCCAGGCAGTGTGACGGGCCTTTCTCTGGTTGGGGATGGGAAGGTCACGTGGTACGACCAGACTGCGGCCAGCCTGATGCGCTACCAGGACGGCCAGCCATACGTGCTGCACACCGATGCCGGCAACCTGCAGGGCGACACCGAGCATACCGTCAATGCTGCCGGCCAGGTCGCTTACCGGATCAATGACATTTCGGGCCCGATCCTTTCGTCGGTTGTGCGATTCGAGATCCAGGGTGGATCGGTCCTCACGACGCCCCTGGCTGACAACATCACGCCGCCGGGCTTTGCGTCGACGCCGCAGATCACCTCCACGGGCAATGTCCTCTTCATGCATGAAGGGACTGACAACTACGAAATCCATGACCAGACTTCGTGGACGTCGGCAAGCGATCCGTGGGTGGGCCAACTCACCTACAGCAACGGCGGCACAAACAGCGTGACGCCGCACGTGATCAACAGCGTCAATGACGATCTGATCCTGTTCAGCGCGCTGGCGGCTGACTCGACGAACCGCCACGGTGTGTATCTGCATGTGGGGCCGTACGAGAGCCCCACCTACTATGAGCTGTACCGGAGCGACAAGGATCCGGATCAGAGCCTGCCCATCCATACGCGGGGTATGGTGACGCCCGGCGGGCGCGTGGCGGTGTCGATCTTCGATGACAGCGCGTCGGCTACGTCGATCGTCTATTGGGAAAACGGCAGCCGGTATGAGCTGACGGAGACGGACCTGCAGGGGCTGGGCATTTCCGGCGTCACCACTTCCCCCATGGTGAGCGACGGGCTGGATCACGTGATCTTCTTTGCCGATCTCGACGGGCTGACAGGCGTGTTCGCGTGGAAGCCGGGCGAGATGCCCTTCCTGATTGCGCAGAGCGGCGGCTTCCTGAATATCGACGGCATCGACGAGTTGGTCATCGATGTGATGCCGGTCGATGCATCCTCGCCGTATCACGATGCGCTGTCGGATGATGGGTATCTGGGGCTGATCGTGCTGACGCTGGATCCGGAAGGACCTTTTGGCATCTCCAGCCGTTTGGTGCTCGCGCAGGTTCCCGAGCCGACGATGGGTGGTCTGGCGCTGCTGAGCGTCCTGCCCCTGCTGCGACGACGGCGCGGCTGAGCAATCAGCCGCCGTCCCAGGTAAGGATCTTCACCTTCGAGATCAGGTTGCGGTCCAGGCGAGGCACATCGATGTTGCCCTTGTCGTAACGGATGTGCACCTCGCCTCGCAACGTACCGATCTTGGACATGTAGATGCCGCCGCTGGGTACGATGACGGCGCCGTTGAACTCAAATCGTGCGGCGGCGCCCAGCCCCCTCTTGCTGCCGATCGATCCATTCACCCAGGTGACGCCATCGACGCGCAGCCGATCGACCGTCGGCAGCGACGCTGCCTGCACGTCGCCTTCCACAACAAGGGCGGGGAAACCCTTTGAATGGCTCTGCGTCCCGTCGATCCGGTTGCCGTCACCGGAAATGCGCAGATTGCCGTTGCGGACATACAGCGTGCCATCGATTTCGACATCTCCCAGCAGCGTGAGCGCACCGACGTGATAGTACACCCCAGCCGGGTTGGACGGCGTCGGCTTCAGTTTGCAATCGTACAACTGCCCCCAGATCGCCGGCACCGGCTGAGCCCAGTAGTACTGGCCGTCCGACCAGAGGTACGGCACCTGGTCGAACTTGCGGATGTCAGCGGCGCGCGGCACACGCTGCGTGAACTGGGTGATCTTCTGGAAGTTGGGGGCGGACGCTGCCGGCCCCGAATAGTCCGGCGCAGCCAGCACACCGGTCACCACGTTGCTGGCGTTGAGTGTCACCTTCCCGTTGGCCGTCAGGGAATCTATCCGGACGTAGCCGTCGGAGTTAAGCGTCGCATGGCCCCCCATCACCGCTGAGTGGTCGTACTTCAGCTCTGCCCAGGCGCGGACCGTTGCCGTAGCCGTGCGGGCGGCTATGACCTGACCGGATGAGTCCAGCACTTCGCCACGGGACACGATGTCGAAGAGCGTGGTCGATCCGGGACGGCGCGTGACGGTCACGATGAATCGCCGGCGAGACGGATCGTCGAAGCTGTGCGTGCCGCCGGTGTAGACCTCATCGCTGGCTGCCGTCTGCTGGAGCTGATGGATGGCATACTGGATGCCGGAATCCGCCAGGTAGTCGGCTTGCGCGACCTGCGGGAGTGTGCTGCTCATCTGCGCCTGCAGGGCGCTGCTGCTGAGCATCGCGAACCCAAGCAGCGAAGCGACAGCGATGATGCTGACCACCATGAGCAATGCCATGCCGCGCCGGTGAGGGCGGCGTTGGCGGGTCGCGTTGGAGGTGTGGACGTTCATGGTCGTCGCGGTCACTCGCGGTTGATGGCGTCTATGGCGCTGAGGGATTCGGGGCCCGCAGCGTAGCACTGCCATAGAGCGTTACCTCATCGGTCTGGTGATTGCCCCGGCGGCTGGGCCGAACGAACGTCAGCGCGTACTCGACTGTCGGCTGCTGCTGATCGGCTGTGGGCGAGTGCACCCAGAGGGCCATCGACTTGACGTTGACAGCCAGTGTTCGCGGGCGAGCCTGCGCAATCTGCTTGAAGGTGTCGATGTTCGATGGATCGCCCAGCACGGACTGAGAAATGGTCTGATCATGCAAGGGCGTCTCGCCTGGGATTTCCCAGACGCGGACCGTATTGGTACGCGGATCGTGCTCAAGCACGGCGATCTCACCGATCTCGATCTTCTCATTGCCCTGGCGGTCTTGAGCCCAGAGGACCATGTAGGCCGGCGGGGCTTTGCTGTCGTCGATCGGTCCGGTGCTGTAGGCGCCGGTCAGCCGCGCATCGCGCAGCAGGCGCTCGATGCGATGCATGCCGGCTGTCTCAGCCAGCACGTACCCCTGCGTGTTCTCGGTGAAGGTCCACCCTTGCGCCACCGACGCCATTACGGCTGACAACGTCAGCAGGATGATGATGGTGATGCCCAGCGCCATCAGCAGTTCCATCGCCGTGAAGGCACGGCGCTGAAAGCGATGCGTGGGGCGGAGATTGGAACGAGGTGATTTCATGGAGACACTGTCCGGGACGATGCGCGAGCATCAATATTCGACCTGGCCGGCTGTCACCAGTCGCGATAAAGAGACCGCAGGATGCGGCGGCGGCGGAGTAACCGTGACAGTCACAACGGCGAGATCCGAAGTAGCGACGTTCTTGCCTTCGGGCGTCAGTCGGTAGTGTACGGTGACCTGTCTCAGATAGCTCTGTCCGTGACCGACATTGAGGGCGGTGCCGTTGCGGCTGGTCAAGGCGGTGGTGGTGTCCGTGTACGGCCGCTGGTGGTAATCGGCGATGCTGCGATACTCCGACGTCGGATCGTCGTCCTCGAACGGCATGGCAACGACCTGTTCGAGGAGCTGGCGGGCGAGCGTGGTTGCAGTGGCTGTGCTTTCGAGCGTGGCCGCATGTTGGTAGGACGCCGACAGCGCCGCGGCTACGCCAATAACAGAAGCAGCCAACACCGCCGCAGCGATGAGGCTTTCAGTAAGGGTGAATCCGCCCCGCCGGCGCGGCGGCTGCCGACAGACGGCATCAGTAGCTGGAATAGGGAACTCCTTCCGCATCTGTGCCTTCCACATTGGCCATCAGGCGAGCCTCCGAGATGTCGAAGATCCAGCCAATATTGCCGTCGCCAAGGGACGGACTGGGGGCCGGCACGGTTGACGACTCACCGGAGCGGATCACAAGCACTCCCCGTTTACCCGTGATCGGATTCTCGGGCATGTTCACAAGGTAAGGCCCCAGGCAGTGCGTCGCTGTGACGGTGTCGCTTGGGTTGCCCAATTCATCAGTAAAGGTGATCAGTTGTCGGATGAACAGGTTGCCATCGCCCACGCTGCCGTCCGGCTTGGTTCCCGGTACTCGCCCCTCGTGCTGTGCCATGTAGACCTGGATCTGCGTCCGCAGGTAGCGCAGGTCATCCTTGAGGACAGTTGATCTGGCAACATTGGAAGCGACAGTAATCCTCGGGATCAGCAGAGCCGCGAGGATCCCGAGGATGACCACGACGATCAGCAGCTCGATGAGTGTGAATGCGCCGCGAATGCCGCGCCCCGATCGATCGCGGAGCAAGGGTTGTGTTGTTCGATCCACAGACATTCGAATAACACCTTCACAGCAACTCCCCATGCTTCACGTCTATCCGGTGCACGCGTTGTTTTACGTCACAGCGTGCGGGGTGACCGGAAAACCTCCCGGCGGCGGACGAAGCCGCCGGAAGGTGATATCCTGGAAGAGGTTAGTTGTTGTCCTCGTCTTCGGTGGTCGCCGGGTCAAGGATGTTTCCGTCGGCGTCGAACGCCCAGAACTTGCCGGTTGCGGGGTCAAACCCGAAGCCGATGCCGGTGTCGCTCGTGGTCGTCGCATTGGCGATAACACCCGTAGCGCCATTGCGGAGCGGGTTGGCTGGGATCTGCTGGAGATACGGGCCGTAGCCGTCATCGCCACGTTCCGTCAGCAGCTTCCACTGCCACTCACCGGATTCGTTGACCGGCAGCTGGTCGTTGTGCTGCATCTTGTACAGCTCGAGCTGCGCCCGGATCGTTTGCACCAGGCTGCGCGCGCTGTTCATGCGGGCGTCGGTGCTGGCGTTGGAGAACTGCGGGATCACAATCGCGGCCAGGATGCCGAGAATGATCACCACGATGAGGATTTCGACTAGCGTAAACCCGCGGTTGCGGTTGCGGTAAGCGTGCATGTGAGGACCTCCTGTGGTTCCTTCAACGTTGATCGGAGCCGCACCTTGGTGACGGGCTCCGCACTACTGTTTCGAACGAGGCCGGCATGCACCGTGCATGACCGGCGGCAAGCGCCTTCGCGGCGATCTCTCGTCACAACCGCCCGGCGTGGAACGATTGCTGACGTCCTGCCGGCCGCCTTTGTGTCCTCTGACGCGGCCGCCGGGAAACTTCTCTGCCGCCTCCTTTCCTGATCTCCGAGCACGTGCTCCCGCGGCGATCAGGACGGATTGGCACATGCCAGTCATCGGCACCCTCAAAGTGCCGCTTAACCTGTCTTGCCAAAACCGCCCCATTTACGCCGCTGCACCGCTCCGGATTGGCGCCATGAGCTGTCCACAAGCACCCGCCCGCGCAGCCGCGCTACACGGAACAGGCCCGATAACAGGAGGTCAGAACCATTCAGGTGGGTCTGAGCATCCTTTCGGCAACGTGTCGGTCCGTACCAAGCGGCGGGACGCCGCATCTGTCACGGACTCACGCTTTGCGCATCACACCGACCGAGTTGCCTCGATCGGCATGAGTCGAGCACCCGCGTGCCCGACGCCGCCTTACGACGGCTTAGCCCTTATCGGGGATCTCATCTGCAGGCCGACCAGCTCGAGATCGACCCGCTAACAAGGACGTACAATTCAGCGAGACTCCAGGCAAATTTTCCCGGGTATTCTGGCCAGGGATCAGCCAGATCCCGCTCCCGTTCACTCCCTTGCCACCACTGCCCCTCCCCAGCCGCTGCCGTTCCCCCCAGCGAGCCCCCCCACAGCGACATCTCTAGATAAGACGTGTACAATCCACCGGTTGCCGCGGATCAGACCCCGCCGCCACACACTCAACACCATGCAGCCGCCGGCTATCATCATCGTCGACCACGGATCGCGCCTCGACGCCTCCAACCAGATGCTCGAAGCCGTCGCCGCTGCCTTCGCCCAGCGCTTCGCCGATCGCTACCCCATCGTCGAACCAGCCCACATGGAGCTGTGCGAACCCTCCATCGCCACAGCCTACGCCGCCTGCGTCCGCCGGGGCGCGCGCGAAATTGTCGTCATCCCCTACTTCCTCGGCCCCGGCAAGCACTGGACCAACGACATCCCCGAGCTGACGCGCGCCGCAGCCGCCATGCACCCCGGCACGCGATACCACGTCGCCATGCCCCTGGGCATCGACGATCTCATGCTCGAACTGCTCGCCAAGCGCGCCGACGACTGCCTCCGCGAGGGCCTGACCTGCGACCGCTGCCGCGGAACCAACCGCTCCGGCGAACCAATCCCCTGAACCAGCCCACCGGCTGGCCTCACCCGCCCCTCGACGTGTACAATTCCCCCAAGCCGGGGTCATAGCTCAATTGGAAGAGCAGCGGCCTTCTAAGCCGCAGGTTGCAGGTTCGAGCCCTGCTGGCCCTGCTTCCCCAGTATCACACCATCACGAGGACGCCGCCTGCCCATCGCCAGCCCCCACCGCAGGTTTGGGCCTGTGACGGATCACCTGCCGCTGTGGTGGCAAGCTCAGCGGCGGCGAGTTGAACAGTACCGGCGGACCACCTGCGATAGACAATCGCGGTCGAGGGTCGTTATCAGGGGTGGCTACGGCCCGTCGTTCCAACGTTCCGTCGGCTGCATAGAACACGCACAATCGTCGCGACCACACCAGACAGCACCGCAGCTTGATCCGCTTCGCAAACGCACTGACGTATGCTTCCGCCCCAGCAAGCGATTCTCGGCAGCCCTCAGGCAGTTCCTGGCGAACGTAGCATGCCGCAAAACATCGCACAACAATGTACGGATCCTCCGGCTGGCCTGCCCAGTCATTCCATCCGGCGATATACCGGGCTTCATCTTCGGCAATGAGTTCATCGATCCCCTGTTGCGTAAATCCCAACACCCTGCCGATCTTCAGCAGCAGACGGTAGTCAACCGCACCGCCCATCTCAAACTGGTGGATCAGCCGCGACTGGCTGACCAGATTCCGGCAGCCCGCACGTCGCGCCAGTTCTCGGTGCGACCATCCCACGCGCTCTCGCGCCTCGACAAATGCCTGGCTCAATTGCCCCATGACACTCTCCTCTTCACGACGACGGTGTTGTGACGTCCTCCTCCCATGGGAGTCCGTCACGCCCCAAATGACCGCAGTTGATGCTGCGACGGTAAATTGGCAACGGCATCAGTGTCGGTGTCTGGTCCAAGGCATACCCACACATGATCCCCTGGTCACCGGCACCCGTCTGGCCAGGATCATCACTGGCACGATTCACTCCCTGCGGAATCTTCGGAGGCTGCTGCGTCAACAGATTGGTAATCCGCAGCGTATCCCCACAAAACGGCTCACCCGGATCGACAGACCCAAACTCCCGCACCGCCTGCCGCACGACTGCCCCGTAATCCACGGTCGCCGACGTCGTGATCTCACCAGCAAGGATCACCCGGTCCTGCTTCACCAGCGTCTGGTACGCCACCCGCGCCCAAGGATCCTGTGCCAGACATGCATCCAGCACACAATCGCTGATGCAATCCGCCATTTTGTCCGGATGCCCCTCCGTAACGGATTCGCTTGTGAAGATGCGGTTCATCCTCTTTCCTCGTTCTTGAGGCGACTGTGTCGCAGTCATGCACTTCTTCATGTGCCCGTTTTCAGCTCGACTTGCTGTCCTGCAATCAATTCAGGTGATGTCTTTCTTCCCGTCGGGGTGTTTTGTCTCCCGGACGGCTTGCATCAACTTCACGAGATCCTCCCACGTGACGTCCTCCGCTTCCGGCCCACTCGGCGGCGGTGGCTTCAGTTTGAACACATCTCTTGCATCGCACATATGCCTCCATGCATGCGCGAACATGACGAACGGGAAATTGGATGTTTGGCATAACACGGCGGGAAGGAATATCACGCGTGACAGGTGAGACCCAAGCCCGAGCGGGTCACGGTCGAGACACCATGCGCCCACGCCATCCAGAGGGGCCGGTGTGATTCGCTCATAGATGTTCATCTGATTGGCAACATGTGCCGCCTGCTCACTCGGCTGGCAAACGGGCAGAACAAGACGCAAGTACAATCCCGCGCCAAGCAGCGGATGCTCGTCGCCAGCGTTTATCCGAAAAAGAGCGGTGTGGGGCTTGCCCTCAGGACCAAAGATGTCCTGCATCAGTCCCGTGTAGCCCTCATAGAGAAACTCTGCCGTCAACTGCCGTTCATCGCAGGTGGTCAGGACGGACGGGCTGTACGGCAGCCCTTTGATTCGCTCGAACA
>CALEKX010000012.1 GCA_937904525.1 uncultured Phycisphaerales bacterium | reverse complement strand
GCCCTCGTCATCTCCGTTCATCCGCCTCTATCCGCGGTTCCAAATCCGCAATCCGAAATCCGCAATCCGCAATCCCGCTGAATCTTCCCAATCCCACCCTCCGCGGCTACACTCCAAACGCCTATGAGCGAAAACAGCCGCATGTCTTCTCGCGTTCCGCCGCCGACGTTGGTTGCGCTGGCGGGATGGCTGGTGCCTGGAGCCGGTTATTGGCTGCTGGGCCAGAAGAGCCGTGCGCTGATCATTGGGATCACGATCCTGTGCCTGTGGGTGTCGGGGCTGGCGATCGGGGGCGTCCGCATCATCGAAGTACCGAAGTACGACTTGAGCGGTCAGTACATCCCCCGGCCGCATCAGGTGGCTGTCCGCCAGCCGATGGGATCGGTCCGCGAGCCGAGATATCGCACCGAGGGCGCCTCGCTGCTTCAGGAGATCGGCCGCAAGCCATGGTCGATCGCGCAGGTCCTCACCGGCCCGGTCGCGATCGTCAGCGGGGGCGTGTCGGTTTGGGCGTCGCGCGAAGACCCCGAGACCGGCGAAGCCCGCTTCCCCATGCCCCATGCCCGCATGTGGGAAATCCCCGTCCTCTACACCGCCGTCGCCGGCATGCTCAACCTCATTGCCATCATCGATGCGGCCTATCGCGCCCGCCATCAGGAGGGACGCCGATGAACGCCGTTCTCGCCTGGGGCTTGAGCGATCTGTTCGTGCGCCCCATGCCGCTGTGGGATTACTGGTATGTGCTGATGCTCCCGCTGTGCCTGGGTGTGGCGATCGTCTACAAAGCCATCCGGCTTGACGACATGCGGCAGGTCCCGCGGCAATCCGCCGTCATCTTCCTGTGGATCCTGGCCGGCATGGTCCTGGCCGCCGCCGTCCTGGCGGGCCTGGTGCAGCTCGTGACCGCCTAGACCCCGAGCGGCGGTTGCTTCCGATCCACGGGGAAGTTTGAACCCCGATGTGCAAGCGCCTTCGCCTCTTCGCGCAAGGCGCCGCTCAATCCGCCTTCGTCAGCCGGCGGTACTTGATGCGATGCGGGCGGTCGGCGTCGATGCCGAGACGCTGCTTGCGGTCGGCTTCGTACTCGGTGTAGTTGCCGTGGAAGAAGCGCACCTGGCTGTCGCCTTCGAACGCCAGGATGTGCGTCGCGACGCGGTCGAGGAACCACCGGTCGTGGCTGATGATGATGGCACAGCCGGCGAAGTTCTCCAGGGCTTCTTCCAACGCGCGGATCGTGTTCACATCCAGGTCGTTGGTCGGCTCGTCCAGCAGGATGACGTTGGCGCCGCTGGTGAGCATCCGGCCCAGGTGCACGCGATTGCGCTCACCGCCGGAGAGCGTGCCGACTTTCCGCTGCTGATCCGTGCCGGAAAAGCCCAGCCGCGAGACGTAGGCCCGGGCGTTCATCGTGACGCTGCCGAGCTTGAATGTGTCCTGTCCGCGGGAAATGGCTTCGTAGATCGTCTGCTCCTGGCCGAGCGATTCGCGCGACTGCTCGACATACGCGAGCTTGACGCTGGGGCCGAGGATCAGCTCGCCGCCGTCCGGCTGCTCCTGGCCGGTGATCATCCGGAACAGCGTCGTCTTGCCCGCGCCGTTGGGGCCGATCACGCCGACGATCGCGTTGGGCGGGATCGTGAAGCTGACGTTGTCCAGCAGCAGCTTGTCACCATAGCCTTTGCAGAGGCCCTTGGCTTCGATCACCTTCTCGCCGAGGCGCGGTCCCGGCGGGATGAAGATTTCGATCTCCTTCTCCTTCTCGCGCTGATCTTCCGCGAGCATCTGCTCGTAGCGGGCCAGACGCGCCTTGCTCTTGGCGGTGCGGGCGGAGGGGGACTTGCGGACCCACTCCAGCTCGCGCTCCAGCGCCTTCTGGCGGGCTGAGGCCTGCTTCTCCTCCACCGCAAGCCGGGCCTTCTTCTGTTCCAGCCAGGATGAATAGTTGCCCTTGAACGGAATGCCGCGGCCGCGATCGAGCTCCAGAATCCAGCCGGCGACGTTGTCCAGGAAGTAACGGTCGTGCGTAACCGCAATGACCGTCCCCTCATATCGCTGCAGGTGCTGTTCCAGCCATTCGACGCTCTCGGCGTCGAGGTGGTTGGTCGGCTCGTCGAGCAGCAGGATGTCCGGCTTCTGCAGCAGCAGCCGGCACAGCGCCACGCGGCGTTTCTCACCACCGGAGAGATTGCGAACCAGCGCGTCATCCGGGGGGCAGCGCAACGCGTCCATCGCCATCTCAAGCTGCTGGTCGACTTCCCAGCCGCCGACGGCGTCAATCTTCTCCTGCACCTCGCCCTGACGCTCCAGCAGGGCGTTCATCTGGTCGTCATCCATCGGCTCAGCGAACTTCTCGCTGATCTGCTCAAACTCTTTGAGGAGGGCCATGGTGTCCGCCACGCCTTCCTCGACGATCTGGCGGACGGTCTTGTCAGGATCGAGCTGCGGTTCCTGCTCGAGATAGCCGACGGTATAGCCGGCGGCCTTGGAGATCTGGCCTTCGTAATTCGTGTCGACGCCCGCAAGAATGCGCAGCAGCGAGCTCTTGCCGGCGCCGTTCAGCCCAAGCACGCCGATCTTCGCGCCGTAGAAGTACGACAGGTAGATATCCTGCAGGATGACTTTCTTGTCATACCGCTTGGAGACCCCGATCATGGAGTAGATGATCTTGTTCGGCTCGGTGTTGCTCATGGCGGGGACACCATACCCTGCGGGCAACAGGTGTAAAGGGATCGACAGCGGCCGCGAAGGCGGTCGGGACAAACGGCGCCCGCGAAGGCGCGAAGAACGCGAAGGTAACGCGAAGACATGTCCTTACTTCCTCGCTGCCTGCCGCCCGTTGCCCGCTGCCCGCTATCGTCCTCTGCTTGGGTGTTTTGACTGCCGACTGCAGACCGCCGACTGCCGACTGATCACTGGAACTGACAACTGGCAACTAACAACTGACGCCCCATGCCCCGTCGCATCCATGTCGATCTTGTTCAGCCCGGTCGGGTCGTTCTGCCGGCGGCGGGCGCGCATCATGCGCGCGACGTGCTGCGGCTGGCGGAGGGGGCGGAGGTGGAGGTCTTTGATGGCGGGGGGCGTGTGGGGGCGGGGCGGCTGGTGGAAGTGTCGGCGGGCCGTGTGGTGGTGGAGGTCGATGTCGTCAGCGAGCGGGCGGTGGCGGTGAAGTTGACGATCGCGTCGGCTGTGCCGAAGGGCCAGCGGGCGGACTGGATGGTCGAGAAGCTCGCGGAGCTGGGCGTGATGCGCTTCGTGCCGTTGGCCACGGCGCGCAGCGTCGTGCATCCCGAGGGTCGCGGCAAGCTCGATCGGTGGCGTCGCCTGGCGACCGAAGCCGCGCGCCAGAGCGGCAGCCGCGTCATGCAGATCGACGAGCTGACGCCGCTGGCGCAGGCGATCGCGCAGTGGCAGGCTCAGGGCGTGCCCGGGTGGTTCTGTGCGACGGAGGTCGACGCCCAGCCGCTGGCGTCGATGGCGCGGGTCCCAGCCGCGTGGTGCTTCATCGGCCCCGAAGGCGGCTGGACGGATGCGGAGATCCAGCAGGTGAAAGCCGCGGGCCTTGTGCCGGTCCGGCTGACGCAGTCGGTCCTCAGGATCGAAACGGCGGCGATTGTGGCGGCGGGCTTGGTGAGTTGTGATCAGTCGGCAGTCGGCAGATGACAAGATGACACAGGGAGTGGCAGTCTGTGGGTAGGGCACGCTATTGCGTGCCGAGATCGGTCGCGCGCGAGGTGCGGCAGGCAACAGCCTGCCCTACAAGTTGGGAAGCACGCAGCAGTCAGCGGTCTGCAGTCTGCAGTGGGTAGGGCACGCTATCGCGTGCCGAAATCGGTCGCATGCCAGGTGCGGCAGGCAATAGCCTGCCCTACCAGTTGGGAAGCAAGCAGCGGTCAGCAGTCAGGGGTCAGCGGTCTGCAGGCTGCAGTCAAGACAACCCATCACAAAACACCCAGTCACGAAGCAGGCAGCAGGCAGCAGGCAGCGGGCAGCCGACGCCGTGCATCGGGTTGCGGCGAGGGACAAGTGACCAATGACCAGTGACCAGTGAATCATCCGCGGCTTCAGATCCAGAATCCGCAATCCAAAATCTCCTTCCTTGACCTTCGCGCTTTTCTCGCTCACGATCAGCTTCAAGAAGGCACCCGCACGTGAGTCAGTATCCGCCATATCCGCAGTATTCCTATCCATACCAGCCGATGTACGGCTACGCCGCCGATCCGCGCCGCGAGTTGCTGGGACCGGCGCGGCGGGCGAGCGTGATGATGTTCATCGTCGCCGCCCTCATGCTGGCGTGCGGGATGTGCTTCGGTGCGGTGGGCCTCGTTCCGCTGGAGGGGATGGAAGCCGAGCAGCGCGAACCACTGGAGCGGATCGAGTCTGAGCTGGGCATGTCCATCAAGACAATCGCCGGCGTGGCTGCGGCGATGATGCTCGTGCCGGGGCTGCTGATGGGGGTGATGGGTTTCTTCGTCCGCGGCGGGGGCATCGCGGCTGTGGTGATCTCGCTGATTCTCAGCCTCCTGATCGGCGTCGTCCTCCTGCTGGCGGCGATCAACGGTATCACCAACGTGATGCGGGATCCGTCAGCCGCGGGGGGAGTCTGCGTCATCGCGATCCCGCTGGTGCTGATCGTGATGAGCATCGTCTGGCTGATCCAGGCGTTGCGCAACGCACCGCGTCTCTCGGAGCTGCAAGCCGGGATGCAGGGGGCCTACTGGCAGTCGATGCAGCAGCGGCAGCAGTATGGCGGGGACTTCTGGCAGCCGCCGCCACCTCCGCCACCGCCCCAGCCGTAGGTTGTTGGTAATCCAACTGTTGTGTGAGCAGGCGATGGCCCGCAGCCATCGCCTATTTGTGTCCCTGCGGGCGGTTCTCGCCCAGGTACTTGTTGATCACAGCCGACGCCAGATCCACGTCGTTGATGTTGGCCAGCGTGCAGAGCCACGCCAGCACATCGGCAAACTCCTCCTCGATGTTGGCTCGGTCGTCGTTGCGCGCCAGGGCATGCGACAGCTCGCCGATCTCCTCGATGAACCACATCCATGTCGCCGGCGTGCCGCGGGCACGATCGGTGGCTTCGTAGCGGTCGGAAATGTGCTTCTGAAACTGTGACAGCGTCAGGGATTTCGGATCCATGGCTGGGATGTTATCCGCCCGACGCGCCCGCGCCACGTGGCGCGGAGATGGCAGGGGTCGCGCGGGAATTTCTCGACTACGGAATGCCGCATTTTTCGCGCCCTTCGCGGCCCCAGGAGCCAAACAGGACCCTTGCGTCCAGTAATATCGCCCCTTGCGCGCCAAACATCCGAACTGACGGCTGTAAAGGCCTTTACCGCACTCCAAGCCCCATAAATTGCGGGGATTTTCCGCTCATTTCTGATCTCAAGTGACCCCTTGGGCGGCGTCGATATGCCGAAAGTTCGAGGTTCCTGCGTGTCCGCCGTCGCGGTGCAGCAACGGCGATTTGCGGGAAGGGACTTGTGAGAAAGGAGCGAAGCCTATGGGTGAGACTCGGGCCTTTCGGTAAGGGGTTAACCCGCTCCTCACCGAGGGACCCTGCGTGGAACTCGTGTTCCACAGGAGCTGCTGGGGCCTTCCCCTGACCCACCAGCATGCAGGACCAGCCAGACATCTCATGTCGAGTTGCGGCCAGGTCCCGACGGACGCGCCAGGGCATCTGTACCGGGTGCGCACGCTTCCGCCGATTGTTCAAGGGAATGACGGGTGCCGCTGAGGACCGCAGATCCAACGCGGCGTACCGAGGTGAATGCGGGATGTTCCCGCTTTCCAAACGTCACGGAGAGACAAACTCATGAGCAGAATAAACACCAACGTTTCGTCGCTGATTTCGCAGCGCATCCTGGAACGCAACAACAAGTCGCTGAACACCAGCCTGCAGCGTCTGAGCACCGGTCTGAAAATCAACACCGGCGCCGACAACCCGGCTGGCCTGATTGCCAGCGAGAACCTGCGTGCCGAGAAGGTCGGTATTGCCCAGGCGATCGACAACGCCGAGCGCGCGGGCAACATCATTGGTACGGCTGAAGGTGGTTTGAACGAAGTGTCGAACCTGCTGACCGAGCTGCAGACGCTCGTCACGCAGTCGGCGAACGTCGGCGGCCTGAGCCCTGAGGAAATCGCCGCTAACCAGCTTCAGGTCGACGCGATCCTGAACACCATCAACCGCATTGCGCAGTCGACGGCGTTCCAGGGCACGAAGCTGCTGAACGGCAACTACGACTACACGACCAGCTCGGTCGGCACCAGCGCCATCACCGGTCTGACGGTGAACTCGGCCCGCGTGCCGGACGGCTCGAAGGTCGACGTCGTCATTCAGGTCATCACCAGCGCCCAGACCGGCGAAATCACCTACAGCGGTGGCCCGATCACGGGTGAGACCGTCACGCTGGAAGTCTCGGGCAACTACGGTACCGAGCAGCTCTCGTTCGCCAGCGGCACGACCGTCAGCGCTATCGCGACCGCCATCAACGGCGTCAAGACGGCGACGGGCGTGTCGGCGTCGGTCATCGGCGGCAACCTGCAGGTGAACTCGATCGGCTACGGTTCGAACCAGTTTGTCGGCCTGCGTGCCATCACCGGTACGTTCTCGCTGTCGACGGAGAAGGACTACGGCCGCAATGCCGAGGTGACCGTCAACGGCGCCAAGGCCGAGACCGATGGTCTGTCGGTTCAGTATCGCTCCAGCAACCTGGACATCGAGTTCGACCTGGCCGAGGCCGTCAACATGGACGGCTCGATCAAGACGTTCGCGATCACCGGCGGTGGTGCGACGTTCTCGCTGGGCGCCAAGGTCACCGAAGGCGACAAGGCCTCGATCGGCATCCAGTCGGTGTCGACGGGCAGCCTCGGCGGCACGAAGAACACCGATGGTACGCTGGAATACCTGGCCTCTCTGGCCAGCGGTGGTTCCAACTCGCTGTCCAGCGGTAACCTGGTGCAGGCGCAGCGGATCATCGACAAGGCGATCAAGCAGGTCAGCTCGCTGCGTGGCCGGCTGGGCGCGTTCCAGAAGTTCACGATCGGTTCGACCGTGAACGCGCTGGGCGTCGCCTTCGAGAACGCCTCGGCGGCCGAGAGCGCCATCCGCGACACGGACTTCGCGAAGGAGACGTCTGAGATGACTCGGGCGCAGATCCTGTCGCAGGCCGCGTCGACGGTGCTTGCCCAGGCGAATGCAAGCCCTCAGGCAGCCCTTCAGCTCCTGCGGTAAGGCGCTACCCCCGCCTGGTGAGGGACTGGTTCTAGTCCCCACCGAAGCGGATGGTTTCGAGTTCGTACCAATCTCACAAGCTCCCCACCCCCGGTCTCCCCAGACCGGGGGTGGCCTCGTTTGTGGCTGGTCGTTTGTCTTTGGTCACTTGTCACTTGTCCCTCGCCGCAACTCGATGCACGGCGTCGGCTGCCCGCTGCCTGCTGCCTGCTTCGTTATTTAGTGTTTTGTGTTTGGTTGTTTTGGCTGC
>CALEKX010000011.1 GCA_937904525.1 uncultured Phycisphaerales bacterium | reverse complement strand
CCCCCAGCCTCCTTCGCGCCGCCTTCGCGAGCTTCGCGTATTCGCGGTCGCGGTACTCCCTCCGAAGCCGGGCAACTTTCTCCTTGCACACGCCCCAAAGCCTGCTACAACATCTCGAACATCACCCGTATCTTCTTCCCCAGCGCATGGATGCACACTGGATGCAAACTCTGAACGATCAGCAGCGGCAGGCCGCCACGGCGGGCGAGGAGCCACTCCTGATCATCGCCGGCGCGGGTACGGGCAAGACCAACACGCTTGCCCACCGCGTCGCCTGGCTGATCGCGCGGGGGATGGATCCGGGCCGGATCCTGCTGCTTACCTTCACGCGCCGCGCGGCAGCCGAGATGCTGCGGCGGGTCGAGACAATCCTCGCGCAAAGCCAATCCCGGCAAAAACTTACGCGCCTGTGGGGCGGCACGTTTCACGCGATCGCCACGCGCCTGCTGCGCATCCACGGGCCATCGCTGGGCTTGGGGGAAGCCTTTACCGTCATCGATCGATCGGATGCTGAGGACCTGATGAACGTCGCCCGTTCGGAGCTGGGCCTGGAAAGCGCGGATGTGCGCTTCCCCCGCAAGGCGACGTGCATGGCCATCTACTCGCGCTGCGTCAATGCGATTGAGCCGGTCGAGGACGCCCTGCGCGTGCATTTCCCCTGGTGCATGGCCTATCCCGATCAGCTCAAGGCGCTGTTCCGGGCGTATGTCGAGAAAAAGCAGGCTCAGAACGTCCTGGATTACGACGACCTGCTGCTCTACTGGTCGCACCTGATGGAAGACGAAACGCTGGCAGCCAATGTGCGCCAGCGGTTCGACGCCATTCTGGTCGACGAATACCAGGACACCAATCGCCTGCAGGCGCAGATCCTCAAGCGTCTCTGCCCCGACGGTCGCGGGTTGACGGTCGTCGGAGACGACGCGCAGGCCATCTACTCCTTCCGCGCCGCGACGGTCAGCAACATTCTCGATTTCCCCAGGGATTTTCCCGGGGCGGTCGTCTGCAAGCTCGAGCAGAACTACCGGAGCGTTCAGCCGATTCTCGACGCGACCAACGCCGTTATCGCCCAGTGCCCCAACCGCTACGCCAAGGACCTGTTTTCCGCCCGCGGAACGGGCCAGCGGCCGCGGCTGGTCAGCGTCATGGACGAGGATCAGCAGTGCGACTACGTCATCCGGCGGATCCTCGAACATCACGAAGCCGGCATTCCGCTGCGGCATCAGGCGGTGCTTTTCCGCACGGCGCACCACAGCGACGTGCTGGAAGTCGAGCTGCAGAAAAGGAATATCCCTTTTGTGAAATATGGCGGCTTGAAGTTCCTCGAAGCCGCGCATGTGAAAGATGCGCTGTCGTTCCTGCGTCTGGCGGAAAATCCGCGCGACAGCACAGCCGCGTTCCGTGTGCTGCAGCTGATCGACGGCATCGGGCCGGCGCATGCGCGCCGGGCGATCGAGCATCTGTCGCAAAACGGCTACGACCCGCGCGCCTGGCTGACGTATGTCCCGCCGGCTGCGGCGCTTGAGCAATGGCCGAAGTTTGCTGAGCTGATGCTTGCGCTTTCCGATCGCGAGGCGCCGCCGTTGCCCGAGCAACTGGCGGCTGTGCGGACGTTCTACGAGCCGATCCTCGAGAAGCGCTACGACCAAGCCGTTGTCCGTGCCCGCGACCTCGAGCAGCTCGAGCAGATTTCGTCTAACTTCCGATCTCGTCAGCAGATGCTGACGGATCTAACGCTCGATCCGCCCGCCAGTACGCAGGATCTGGCCGGCCCGCCGCTGCTGGAAGAGGATTACCTCATCCTCTCGACGATCCACTCTGCCAAGGGGTGCGAGTGGGATTGCGTGTATGTCATCCACGCAGCCGACGGCAACATTCCGTCCGACATGTCCACCGGCTCGGAAGATCAGATCGAGGAGGAGCGGCGGCTGTTCTATGTCGCCCTGACGCGGGCCAAGGATTTCCTGTATGTGCTGTGCCCGCTGCGCTATTACCACAAGAAGCATTCGCTGGGCGACCGCCACAGCTACGCGCAGCTCACACGCTTTCTGCCCGATCCGGTGCTGAAGTTCTTCGATCGCGAGTCGATGGAGGCGCCGAAGCCAGCCGACAGGCCGGTCCCCACCGCCGAGGTGCGCGTCGACGTCCGCAGGAAAGCGGCTGCCATGTGGGCGTGATGCCGCTCCCCAGCCAACCCAGGGATGCAGAAAACGCGGTTGTGCGGCTCGCTCGCTTGCGCCTTCGCGTTCTGCGAGTACACTCTCCCCCATGGACACGGATCGTTTGAAGGCGCTGCTGGCAGCCGTGGCTGGCGGGCAGACGACGGTGGAGGAGGCAGCCGCGCAGCTCCGCGCGCTGCCGTTTGAGAATCTGCCGTTCGCGACGGTCGATCACCACCGCGCCCTGCGCTGCGGGCAGGCCGAGGTGATCTTCTGCCAGGGCAAGACGGTGGAGCAGGTGGTGCTGATCGCGACGCGCATCGCCGCCACCGGCAGCACCGTCCTGGGTACGCGAGCCGACGCCCAGCAACTGCAGGCGATCGGCCAGCGGTTTGCCAAGGCACACCTGCACCCCCATGCCGGCATCTTCATGATCAACCCGCCGGCGCCGCGAACGGCTGAGGAAGGGGGCGTGCTGGTCGTCAGTGCGGGGACAGCCGATCACGCCGTCGCCGAAGAGGCGCTTCTGACGCTTCGCGCCATGGATGTCCCAGCCGAGGCGATCCGCGATGTCGGCGTCGCCGGCTTGCACCGCCTGCTGCCGCACGTGCCGGCGATGCAGAAGGCCTGCGCGATCGTGGTGGTCGCGGGGATGGAAGGAGCGCTGGCGAGCGTGGTGGGCGGGCTGGTGAGCTGCTGCGTCTTTGCCGTACCGACGAGCGTGGGCTATGGCGCGAGCTTCGGGGGTGTGACGGCGCTATTGGCGATGCTCAACAGTTGTTCGTCGAACGTGAGCGTGGTGAACATCGACAACGGCTTTGGCGCGGCGTACTGCGCGGCGCGCGTCTACAAGCAGGTGCAGGCAGCTGCCGCGGGCGGCAGGGAGAGCCGATGAAATCGCCGATCGCGCTTGCCGGATGGCTGATGGCGGCAGTGCTTTGCCTGCATGGCGCGTGGGCGACGGCGCAGACGGCGCCGGCGGCGTCTGATGCCAGCCGGCTGCGCGTCTACCTGATGACGATCGGGCCGGGCGAGGCTGTCTACGAGCGATTCGGCCACAATCAGCTCTGGATTCACGATCCGGTAGCCGGGACGGATATCGCCTACAACTACGGCGTCTTCGATTTCCATCAGGAGAACTTCATCTGGCGCTTCATCCAGGGGCGGATGCTCTATCGCTGTGAGCCGCTGGATGTGCGCGATATCCGTGCGTGGTATCTGCGCCGCGATCCGGGCTTGCGGAACCTCGGGACGGCGCAATGGCTGGCCAGGGATTACATCGAGGCGAACCGATCGGTGTGGGTGCAGGAACTGAACCTGTCAGCCGATCAGAAGCGCCGGCTCCAACAGTTCCTGCAATGGAACGCCCAGCCGCCCAACAACGAATACCGCTACAACTACTACACCGACAACTGCTCGACGCGCCTGCGCGATGCGCTGGACACCGCGTTGGGCGGTGCGATCTCCAGCCAGTTGCGGGGCGTTCCGACAAACACGACCTGGCGCTGGCACACCCGCCGGCTGACGGCTGACCACTGGCCGCTGTACACCGCGCTGCAGGCGGTGCTGGGGCCGGAAGTGGATCGGCCGCTAGATCAGTGGGAAGAATCGTTCCTGCCCATGAAGCTGATGGAGCATTTGCGGCAGGTGCGCGTGACGAACGCGGATGGCGAGCAGGCGCCGCTGGTGCTGTCGGAGTGGGAGCTGTTCCGCAGCCCGACGTTCGTGGCTGTGGACGAGCCGCCGCGCGCGTGGTGGGTGTGGTATGCATTGCTGGGGATTGTGCTTGGGACGCTGCTGGCGGCGATGGGGCGGCTGGCTGGCCGGGGGCATCGGATCGCCAGGCGCGTGATGGCCGGCGGGATCGGACTGTGGAGCCTGGTGGCCGGCGCCGGCGGAGCGATCGGGACCTGGGTGTGGTTTACGGATCACACAGCCGGGTATTGGAACGAGAACTGGCTGCAGCTCAACCCGCTGTCGCTGGTGCTGGTTGTGGCTGGGCCGATGGCGGCGCTGTCAAAAAAGGGGCGCGGCGGGAAGGTGGCATGGGGCATCGCCGCGGTGGTGCTGGCAATGAGCGTGGGCGGCGCATCGCTGCAGGTCTTGCCCTGGTTCAACCAGGTCAACGGCGAGATCATCTGCCTCACCCTGCCGCTGCACGTCGGGACATTCCTCGCCATTCGCGCGAGGATGGGCATGAAAGAGCATCCACCGGCCAGTGCGATCGACGCGTGATTGCATTGTGGCACGGGCTGGTAGCCAGTGACTTGGCGACGTAGGCACGCTATTGCGTGCCGCGGCAGGCAACAGCGCGCTCTGCGTCAGAGAGCATTGCACGGGCGAGGCGCCCGAGCCACGACGACATCATCCATCGGCGCGCTTGGCTTCCAGCGCCTTGGGGCTGGGTGTGCGGATGTTCCAGGCCATGCCGAAAAGCTGCAGCAGCCGGATGAAGTACCAGCTGGTGTCGATCTGCCACCACCGCAAGCCGTGGCGGGCGCTGGTCGGGAAGGCGTGATGGTTGTTATGCCACCCCTCGCCGCCGCTGATCAGGGCGATCGCGAAGTTGTTGGTGCTTTGATCGTTGCTCTTGAAATCGCGTCGGCCCCACATGTGGCAGACGCTGTTGATGCTCCACGTCACGTGATGTGCGATGAAGACGCGCACCAGCCCGCCCCAGATAAAGCCCAGCAGCAGGCCCCACCAGCTTTGCGTGATGGCCCAACCGGCCAGCGCGGGCAACACCAGCCCCAGCACCACCCACAGCACAAAGGTCCGATCGATCGCGCGCAGCGCCCGATCTTCGACCAGATCCTTGGCTGACCGCTGCAGGTCGGGGGCATCCGGCTCAAACAGCCAGCCCATATGGGCATGCCACAAACCCTGGAAAAATCCGCGCCAACCCTCGCCATGCAGGTGGGGTGAATGCGGATCACCTTCGTGATCGGAGCACTGATGATGCCGCCGGTGCACGGCGCACCACTTGATCACCGGCCCTTCGACCGACATCGACCCGGCAATCGCCAGGAAAATGCGAACAGGAGCGATCGTTTCGAACGAGCGATGCGTAAAGAGGCGATGGAAGCCGACGGTCACGCCAAACAGCGTGATCGCGTACATCGCGCCAAACAGCGACAGCTCCACCCAGCCGACGCCGCGGCCCCACAGGAGGATGATGGCAGCGACCAGACCGATCAGCGGGATGACGACCGCGCCCAGAACAGCGAGTTTCTGCGACAACGGCAGCTCATGCTCATGCAGGTGCGAGATCGACGTGACCGGAGGTTCCGTCGGCGCCTCAGCATGGGAGGCCGAAACACGATCAGGGACATCTTCGCGGGCTGGTGTGAGCAGATCTGAAAGAGAACGAGACGGGGACGAGGAAGGATTCAAACCAGAGGTCCTTAACAAGAGGCATTCAAGGCGACCGCAGCACGCTCTGCGTGACCTGTGCGGTCCTATACAATACGCGTGCCATCGGTCGAGGGATACAGATAAATTCAAAATATCGAAATCAGATGGTGATGTCGGGGATCTTCTGCCCGGTCAGACGTTCGCAGGCTTCCAGGTAACGTTGTCGCGTGCCGATGACGACTTCTTCGGGCAGGCGGGGTGCGGGGGGCGTCTTATCCCACGGCTGGGACTCGAGATAGTTGCGGACGAACTGCTTGTCGAAGCTGGGCTGATCGTGGCCCGGTTCGTATTCACTTGCTGGCCAGAACCTTGAGGAATCCGGCGTCAGCACTTCGTCGATGAGGATCAGCCGCCCATCGTCGAGCCGGCCGAACTCGAACTTGGTGTCGGCGATGATGATCCCGCGCGATCGCGCATATTCGGCTGCCTCGACGTAGAGGCGCAGCGTGCGGTCGCGCAGCTCCTGAGCCGTCTCCTGGCCGACGCGATCTGCGGCTTCCTCGAAGGAAATGTTGATGTCGTGGCCGGACTCTTCCTTCGTCGCAGGGGTAAAAATTGGCTGGGGCAGGCGGTCACATTGTCGCAGCCCCTGCGGCAACGGCTGGCCGCAGACGGTCCGTGACTTCTGGTATTCCTTCCATCCCGAACCGGCCAGATACCCGCGCGCAACGCACTCGATGGGGATCACCTGCGCCTTTTTGACGAGCATCGACCGGCCCTGGATCTGCTCGCGATACGGCTGAAGCGCTTCCGGGTACTTTCGAACATCGGCTGTGATCAGGTGGTGCTCGAAGCGCGATGCGAACTTCTGGAACCAGAACAGCGATAGCGTCGTGAGGATCCGCCCCTTGTCGGGGATGCCGTTGGGCATGATCACGTCGAACGCGCTGATGCGGTCGGTGGCGACGATCAGCAGGCAATCGCCCAGGTCATACACATCGCGCACCTTCCCCCGGCGCACAGGAAACGGCAGCTCCGACTGCATCAAGGCGTTCATGCCGATCAGCATAGATTCAGCGCGGATAAAGGCAAACTGCGCGAGGCGTCGGCGACGTGACGCTGACAGTTGGCGGGATCACCGCTGCGACGTGGCAGATATTTGCGGTCGGCAATTGTGGTACGTGCATCCCGCGAGGGCGGGGGGCACGTGGGGATATGGCCCCCAGGAATAATAGGTCCGCTGAAGCGGGCCCTGCGTTTCCCCTCACGCATCAAGCACCCATCACTATGCCTCACCCCTTTGCGGCCTCCTGGTCTGCGGCGGTGAGCAACTACAGCTCGTTATTCCGCCGAGCCGCCCGCTTCGTCAGGGCAGTCAGCGCCGATTGTGAAACGGCCGATTCGGCCTGCCAGCCTTTCACGCCATGGTCGCCATGGCCACCAGGCGCCGGCAGCAGCCAGTTGGCCGCCCGGGCTAGGCCGGCTGACAGGTTCGGGAACATCGCGTGGAGCCGGGACCCCACGCGCGCCAGCAGCGTAAGCGTCAGATCGGCATCACCATGCGTGAAAGCATCGATGATCCGCTCAGCCGCGTGCTCGGCATCCATGCTCAAGCCCGGCAGCGAGTCGCCAACCTTGAACCAGGCATACTCCTTGCGCACCTGCCCTTTGACGTCGATGTTGCGCGGGCTGCCGGTGCGCATCAGACCGGGGGCGACGGTCGTCACGTAAATGTTGTCGCGCGCCAGCTCGGTCCCCAACGCCTGCGAGAATCCGGTCAGGGCATACTTGCTGGCGACATACGGCAGCAGATGCGGTGTCGGCACTTTGCCGCCGATCGAGCTGATGTTGACGATCCGCCCGCCGCCGCGGGCACGCATCTGCGGAATCACCGAGCGCGCCAGGTGATAGGGCGCCCAGAAATGGATGTCCATCGCCTGTTCGTAGTCCTCGGGGGTCATGTGCTCAGCCGGGCCGACCTGGATAATGCCGGCATTGTTGATCAGCACATCGATCGGGCCGAACGTGCGCGAGATCTCGTCGACCATCGATGCGATCTCCTGCAGTTGGGTCAGATCGCAGCGGATGGTGTGGATTTCGGGCGAGATTGCCGAGAGCTGCGACTTGGCGCGAGCGAGCTCGGCTTCATCGCGGGCGCAGATCGCGACGCGCGCCCCGCGATGCAGAAGCTGGCGTGCCAGCACCAGCCCAAGCCCGCGCGATCCGCCGGTGATCAGCACCGTCCTGCCGGCTGGGTCGAAGTAGCGCCGTCGCCGCATGAGGTAACGGGCGGTCAGGGCGATGGCGACGCCGCCGGCAACAACGGCTGCCAGACGCAAACGCGGATCGATGCTCCTGTCGCGCATGATCACTCCAATTGATCGAGCCGGGCTGCGACGCGCGGGAGGCGTGATCCATCCGTGGCGCGCCCGCCAGTTCCATTTCTAGACGACAGGAGCGTGCAGTGGGGAGGGCAAAACTTGCACCGGCGACGATACACGCGCAAAACAGAAGCGTCCGCCCTGTCGAGCGGACGCCGGCAAACGCTTGTTTCCAGCAGAGGACTTAG